>JBBAAW010000004.1:0-54114 GCA_041658075.1 Patescibacteria group bacterium | reverse complement strand
ATCTATTTTATTAGTTGTGCCTTAATTATCATTGGCTTGGACAGAATACTCACAACAAAACTAAACTTTAATGCTAATTCCAACCCCAGCCGGCAGGCTGAGGTGAGAAAGAGCGTCAATGGTGGCAGGAGTTGGGTCAACCACTTCCAGCAACCTTTTGTGAGTCCTCATCTCAAACTGCTCCCTAGATCTTTTGTCAATATGAGGTCCTCTAATCACTGTGTACTTTTCAATCTTAGTGGGCAAAGGAATAGGACCAGCTACGCTTGCTCCGGTTCTTACCGCCACATCAACAATCTTTCCACAACTTAGGTCTATAATTCTATGATCGTAAGAGTTAAGCCTAATCTTTATTTTGCTTTTTTTTGGCTCTTTTACGACCATATTACCCCAATCTTTAAGCAATGACCTTTGTAACAACCCCAGCTCCCACAGTTTTTCCGCCTTCTCTAATAGCAAACCGTAGACCCTCCTCTATAGCTACTGGTGTAATAAGCTTAACTCTAAATTTGGAGCTATCACCGGGCATAACCATTTCCACACCTTCCGGAAGAGTAATATCTCCGGTAACATCCGTAGTCCTCAAGTAAAACTGTGGCCTGTAACCTGTAAAAAATGCTTTATGTCTTCCACCCTCCTCTTTAGAAAGAATAACAACTTCTGCATCAAACTCATAATGAGGCTTAATAGAACCTGGCTTTGCCAAAACCTGCCCTCTTTCAATGTCGTCTCGCTCGATTCCTCTTAAAAGAATTCCCACATTGTCGCCCGCCTGACCTTCGTTAAGAGTCTTTTTAAACATCTCAACGCCGGTAACTACCACCTTTTTGGTTTCCCTAATACCTACAATTTCAACTTCGTCGTTTACCTTAACTATGCCTCTTTCAATTTTTCCTGTAGCCACAGTACCTCTGCCCTTAATAGAAAAAACATCCTCTATAGGCATAAGAAAAGGCTTGGCGGTATCTCTTATAGGAGTTGGGATGTAGGTATCTACCGCATCCATAAGATCCATAACAGCTTTTACACTTGCAGGATCGCCTTCCAACGCTTTAGCGGCCGAACCTTTAATAACGGGAGCTTTCTCGCCGTCGAAACCATATTTGGTTAAAAGCTCTCGAACTTCCATCTCCACAAGGTCTAAAATTTCTGGATCGCTTACCATGTCGCACTTATTAAGAAACACAACAATGGCGGGAACACCTACCTGCTTTGCCAGAAGAATATGTTCTCTAGTTTGAGGCATGGGACCGTCGGGCGCGGACACAACAAGAATTGCTCCATCCGTTTGAGCAGCGCCAGTAATCATGTTTTTGATATAGTCGGCATGACCCGGCATATCAATATGCGCATAATGCCTCTTGGCGGTTTCGTACTCAATGTGCGCAATGTTAATAGTAATTCCGCGAGCTTTTTCCTCGGGAGCGCTGTCGATTGTGTCGTACGCTCTATACTGCGCACCACCTTTTTCTGCTAATACTTTGGTAATAGCAGCGGTAAGTGTGGTTTTACCGTGGTCAACATGACCCATT
This sequence comes from Patescibacteria group bacterium, assembly GCA_041658075.1. Lineage (GTDB taxonomy): Bacteria > Patescibacteriota > WWE3 > UBA101185 > UBA10185 > JBBAAW01. Next base: position 52,582 of record JBBAAW010000004.1, on the reverse strand, counting down.
GTTCCAACATTAACATGTGGTTTAGTTCTTATAAAATCTGGCATAAATTTCCTTTCTTTAAAAATTTTGCGATTCTAGCCTGCATAGTTAACCAAATAAATACATAAAATGCAACACCCCCTAGGTTTTTTCCCAAGAGTGTCCTCGAAAACGGGTTTGCAGGACAGGATTATCATGTCTTTGTCCTGTGGGCAAGACGAGTTTACTACGGTAATAATTTTCCCTTTCCGAGCTTGTTTATTTTGGTGGAAATTTTCTTTATGTCTTCCTCTGGAGGCAGTTCCTCGGGTCGAATACCACTTTTCCCTAACATCACGCGTACATTTTTGTTGTTCTTTACATGCTCATCAGAAATTGGCTTCTCTCCAACCATAGAGGTACTTCTTTTTACATTTAAACTTGTAACCTGATTAGCCAGTTCTTTTGCGGTAATAGTAACTGCGGAGAGAAAATCCGCCAGGGGTCTTTTATCTGGTACACCAAGCTTATCTTTCATATCCTGCGTGTTTAACCCTCCAAACAAAGCTGCGTCGCCCTTACTACGAATCCGCGCAAACCCTTGATGATCCACATTTCTTTCAAATAAAATCCCGGATAAATTCTTTTCCGATACTGAAAGCTTTTGCCTTACCTTTAAACGCTCCCATTCAGCCAGTCTTTGCACGATGACCTCCTGCTTGCGAGTTTGTACCGCGAAATATGTTTGAGCAAAAGCAATTTCATCTTTTCTTGGATCACCATTTTGAGCTATTAAATAACAGGCATAACGGGTAAGCATGATGTCATTTATCAACTTTTGAGCGCCCTTGCCACTTAGGATCATCTTCGTGACGTCACGAAGATGATCGGAAGGCTGTTGTTTGGCGTTTTTACAAGCTATCCTAGCTTTATCGACCGCGTTTTCAAAATTTTCCCAGCGATCATACCCCAGCAATTTTTGTAAATCTCTAGCAAACCAATATTCTGTGCCGTTCTCCTCGTGAACATGCTCCTCAAAATTCTTATGCAATTTGGAAATTATTAAAGTATCCATAATAACCTTGGTACTACAAAAATAGCAGTTTTATCTATAATAGTAAATAGGTTATGGGAAGATTAATTATAAGATAACCTCATAATTATAACTGTTATAATACACCGTCTAAGTCGCCTTTACGGCAAGTTTCGCTTCTTCGTGACATCACGAAGATGATCGGAAGGTTGTTTTTACGGTCTTCCTGCCTAAAAATACGGGCTAATTTTTGCGAAGTTTGATTTTTTCTTAACCTATTAGACTCTTCAACAAACTCAACCTTGTTTTCTTTCGTCACAACGACTTGAGGAAACTCTTGCCCCGGCATCGTTTGTGTCGTTTATAAATTGTAAAATTATCCGCACCTTCAAGCATTTTGACATTATATACGATACACAACGAAAACTTAATTACTTTGTGTTTTATTTGGGTTTGTACTTTGACTTTGACCGATATTGCGTCCATCCAAACTACCCCCATCTTATCCAATCCATCCCGTCCCCCAATGCCGAGCCATTTAAACTGTGGTTAGCGAAGTTGGAAAGAGCACGAGGTTACGGAACAGGATGAATACGCCATTTTAACTAACATCATCCATGAAGAATGGAGCGACTTAACCGTAAAGGAGTATAAACAACTAAAGGGTTTGAAAACGCAAAATTTACGCGATCATATGACGGACGCGGAACTGGTCTTTACTGCCTTGGCCGAACTTTCCACGCGACAGATTGCGGACACTATGCAAGCCAAAGGTTTGGAAGGAAACGCTGCCAGCCAGTACAGCCGGGAACTATTTTACTGATGTTAGTAATATGGTCAGATTTTAACGACAAAATCTCTTGTGACCTATAAATAATGTGTGGCTTCGGGGAAAATGGATGGGATAAGAACCACGAAATATAACCGATCGACCCACCACAAGCAAAATGCACCGTTGGACGGAGTTTTGCTATAATACTGTCGCCCATTTCTATGGACGAAAAAACAAAACAAATCCTGCAAAATGATATAGAAAAGAATTACAAAGTGCGGGAGAGTGTTGGCTCATCCATCATGCCTGTACTTGTAGAAACCATTGCGCAGTACAGAAATGTAGTACTTCACTACGCTCTTATTGCAGGCGCAATAGCCGCGTTCACAATCCCAGTCTTAGGTTCAAAAGTTATATATCTAAAATTTTTTGCTTACTTAGCTCTAGTCTATCTGTTTGCAATAATCGTGTATGCCCTTTTTCACGTCGGTATATTAATTACAAAAGAAATTAATGGTCTAAAAAGGCAACTTTACACGTACTTAAAGGTTATCGATGAAAGTATTAAAGTTAGGCGTAAGGCAATCGAGACTAGCAATATAGGGGAAATGCAGAATTTCGACCGTCCTAGCGCGCTTAAACAATTAAGTGAATTAACTATTCCGGACAGACCGGACAACAGCCTAGCAATACTCTCGAGGTTAATCTTTCTTGCATTGTTCTCCCTGCTTTTGTCTGTAGTCCCTGCTTTTGAGATTATAAAAACCGAACTTCAGAGCCTGTTCTAGTATCTAAAAATCATCCCTGTTACTTATTAACAATGTCTGACCAGTAAAAAATGGTGTAAAATAGCGCACAGATCTTCGTATAAACTTATAAAAATTGTTGGGGCTAGGCTTGATTATGACCAAAGTTAAGGAGTTGACATCCAGAATAATATCCTTCCGCGATGCAAGAAATTGGAAACAGTTTCACAATCCCAAAGATGTAGCTCTCTCACTAGTGCTAGAAGCTGGCGAGGTGATGGAACATTTTCAATGGAAGAACAAAGAGGAAATGGAAAAGCATGTTGTCACTAACAGGGATGACATAGGGGAGGAGCTTGCCGATGTTTTATATTGGGTTTTATTAATGAGTCACGATCTAAAGATTGATATTCTGAACGCTTTGGAGAAAAAGATCATAAAAAACGAAGGAAGATATCCGGTTACAAAGGCTAAAGGAAACGCTAAGAAATATACGAAATTGGAAAAACTATGATTGTATACTCATCCACAAAAAGCAATTTTATCGTTGATGTTGCGACAAATCAAATAGAAAAGACTATCCTGACATCTTTTGTTAGAGAATTGGGACATTCGACTGGAAGAGCGGAGGTTGCATCTTGGCGAAATTCCATGTTGTACATGAATAATGTCATTTCTGACCGCGAAATACCCGACGATGCAGGAGTGGCTATTGAATATAAGATACCACAGACATCGAAAAGGATAGATTTTATCCTGACAGGGATAAACGGCGAAAATAGAAAAACGGCAATACTAATCGAACTCAAGCAGTGGAGCGAAGCCGATATAACTGACATGGATGGTGTGGTTAAAACTTTCGTAGGTGGTGGTATGCGAGAGGTCAGCCACCCCTCATATCAAGTATGGTCATATGCAACGCTATTAGAGGATTACAATGCCAATGTGCAGGATCAAGACATATCTTTAAAGCCGTGTGCATATTTACATAACTACGAACAAGATGATGTCATGACTAATGAATTTTATAAAGAATATACCGACAAAGCTCCGGTATTTTTAAGACCCGATGTATTAAAATTGCAAAATTTCATTAAAAAATTCGTAAAATATGGTGACAAGGGAGATGTTCTTTACGCCATAGAACACGGCAAAATTCATCCATCAAAATCTCTTACCGATAACCTTGCCGCGATGCTTCAGGGAAACCAAGAATTTAAATTGATTGATGACCAAAAGCTTGTGTACGAAACAGCACTAAAACTCGCCAGAGAGTCCACTGCCACTAACAAGAATGTTCTGATAGTTGAGGGTGGTCCAGGTACCGGAAAATCGGTAGTAGCGATCAATTTGCTTACAGAGCTGACTAAACGCGGAGGTGTTACACAGTATGTTACAAAGAATTCGGCTCCTCGCGAAGTTTATCAGGTAAAACTTACCGGCAAGTTCACAAAAACCAGAATCTCAAATCTTTTTAGCTCTTCGGGTTCGTTTTACAATATTGAACCAAATACTTTTGACTCCCTAATAATTGACGAGGCTCACAGACTCATTGCAAAGTCCGGTCTTTTTAGCCATTTGGGAGAAAACCAAATTAAGGAATTAATCAGCGCCACAAAATTTAGCGTCTTTTTTATTGATGAAGATCAAAGAGTTACTCTTAAAGATATCGGAGATAAAACGGAGATCTATAGATGGGCTAAACTGCTTGGCGCCAACACGCACAGTCTTGAGTTGGCGTCTCAATTTAGATGCAACGGATCAGACGGTTATTTAGCGTGGATTGATAATATTCTCCAGATTAAACAAACGGCAAACGACTCGTTGGATGGTATCGATTATGATTTTCAAGTTATGGATACCCCGACCCTAATTCATCAAGAAATAATTAGAAAAAATGCTATCAACAAAAAATCCCGCATGCTAGCTGGTTATTGCTGGAAATGGATAAGTAAAAACAAACCAAACTTAAAAGACATCGTAATAGATGATTACGCAGCGACATGGAACTTAAGCCAACACGGACAGGCATGGATTATTCATCCCGACTCGGTAAACGAAGTTGGTTGCATTCATACCTGTCAGGGACTTGAGTTAGATTGTACCGGTGTGATTATTGGTCCGGATATGGTTGTGCGTAATGGAAAAATTATAACCGATGCAAGTAAGCGCGCTAGCACGGACAAATCTGTCTTTGGCTACAAAAAGATGCTGCAAGACGACTCTGTTATGGCTAAAGGAATGACTGATATGATCATAAAGAATACTTATCGTACACTTATGACTCGTGGCATGAAGAGTTGCTACATATATTGCACTGACTCAGAGACGCAAGAGTACTTTCGAGATCATTTGAGATCGAATACTAAAACAAGCGATGTATATAGTGATATTCCGAACGGCGCTTCCTTGAATACAGACACGCCTTAATCTATGAAAGCGCAAGAAACCCGAAAACACACAGGAGAAGGCCACAGAAGAAGATTAAAAGAAAGATTTTTGCAATCTGGACTCGACGGGTTTCTTGACTACGAAATTATTGAATTACTTTTAACACTTGGTACACCGAGGAAAGATTGCAAACAGACGGCAAAAGACGCAATCGCAAAATTTAAGGGACTAACAGGTGTGCTGGATTCCACTGTCGATGAACTTCAACAAATTAAAGGAATTGGACCATCTAATACCTTTGGTGTTAAATTATTCCGAGCGGTGTCCGAATGTTACGCCAAAGAGAAAGTCACTCACAGTGTATTACTTAATTCTCCACAGTCAGTATTTGGATATCTAAAAGAAAAGATTGGAAAGGAGAAGAAAGAGCATTTTACAGTTATCTGCCTTGACACGCGCAATAATCTTATTGTTGATGAGGTTTCTGTTGGAACATTAAATGCAAGCCTTGTGCATCCTCGTGAAGTATTCAAAAAAGCGATCTTAAACAACGCCTCTCATGTTATCCTTGCCCACAACCATCCGTCTAATGACTCGTCACCATCAGAAGACGATGTTGCAACAACAAGGCGACTAATCGAAGCGGGTAAGATCTTAGGGATCGCAGTTACAGATCATATAATCGTTACTAATAATAGTTTTGTTAGTTTAAAAGAACAAGGCTTAATAACATAGAGATAGTTTATTTTGTAAAATAAAAGTTGGCAGAATCCTAGCGAATCATACGAAGGTATCTCGGATCTATTCTTTTACCACACCACTATAAAGATCGGTGCTATTATTATGTAGGTCAACCATCGACTGGCGGGAATTTACCCCTCTTAAGAAGGTCAATTCTGTGTCCTAACACAGCCTTTTCCTTCTTAAGCTTTTCAACTGAATCTATTGAATATCGGGAGGGAAATTCATCAGAAAGTGCTAACTCGAAATCAACCAAAGCCATGTTTTCGTTATCGAATACCAAAGACATCTCAATTATATCGTGTCCGTCAAAATAACTAACCTCATCTAAACTTTCTTTAACGATAAATTTGTTTGCCTCTTCTCGTGTGAGTCCTATTTTTTCCAATACCTCCTTTATATTCTTGTTCGTAGTTATTTAACAAATCCTTTCAGTTTCATCACATATCCTATTCCACAATGCCTCTATAAACTCATCTTTACTTAAGAGTTTCTCTCCGCCTGCAGGACTTTCAAGTAAACTTAAGTCAAGCAATTTAAGAGCAACACACTCCTTTTCTTTACTCCATATAAACTCTCCCGTCGCATTGGTCCCGCTAATACTGTGGTATAAACCAGGGGTCCCGCAAAAACTGATGCCATTGTCTCCGGCAAAAAAAGCTTTTTTATAAATATTAAGCGAATAGACGATATTGTTGTTGAGAAGCACCCTAGTATGCATGACCCCTTCTATTTCGTCATGAGATAACTTCATGCCCTTTATTTTACTGACCCTATTCTCAAGTTCTTCCACTATGTAGAATATCCATTCATTTCTTATGTCTATAGGATCGAAGTCTTGTTTTACCTTAGGTGTTCTAAAGTGCGGCTTTTTAACCGCTTCCTTGACGGTCTTATTACTAATTTTTTGAATAAGCTGTTCTGCAAATCTGTCTGAAGTTTTACCCTCCAAATTTATATAAGCAATTGTGTCAGGAATACCTATAACTAAGCTGTTATCGAACCTGGCAGGTAGTAGATAGTCTGGATCTGTCAACCATCTGGATTGTATGAACTGTCTTTCTAAATTTGGCCATATTTTTTCTGTGTACTCTTTAGAAATGAAAATGACGCAGTATCTAGCACGCTTGGTGAAGATTTCTGCAAAGGCGTCGATCTGGTTTTTTCCCCACAGCTCAAGTTCCTTAAATCTGTAAAACCAAACCTTTATACCGCTATCTTGTAACACGGTTGCCACCTCTTCCACGTACTCCCTCTGTTCTCCTGCAAGTGAAAATACAACATCGTATTCGTAATTATTACCTTTCTCCTCAGCGATCACCATACTCTACCCTTTCTTAAAAGAGCTAATGTCCACTGCCCCTTTTTCCCTGTTTACATATAGGAAATCGAAATCCATAATCCCAAAAAAGTAGAAAAATTCTGCTAACATTTTATATGCAGCTACATCTTTATCAACACCTTTTGTTAAATCTATCTGGACCTGCCCCTCCAACGATCCGAGCTCGACAGCATTTCCTAATCTGCTGTTAAAATTATTGTTTCCTCTAACCCCTATTAAGTTCATCTTAACCCCCTTAGGATTCAGTAGTTTTATTTTTACAATGGCGATGCCTGCGGGTCTCGATAGAAACTCTTTATACTCATGTATAAAGTAAACAAAGTTAGTGATGCTCTCTGCTGCGGCTAATCCATTAATAGAAAACTCGTTACCTTCGGTACCACTATTTACCCCGTGACCAAGGAAATCATAATCCAAAGCAAAGAGAAATTGCCCATCCCTGTAAAATCTTAAAGCCTTCCTGTCCCCATTGTTTAACTGTAAATATGCTCCTGCAATTGGTTTGGCAATATCTAATGTTTGCAAATCCCAACCGCCCCGTCTAAACGAAGGGGGGTTTTCTATAAGTTTTTTGAGGAGAGAATCGCCACCCTTAAACAAATCAGGAACTATGTTAGGTTGGGGTCTGAATACAGCTGATAATTGTAGTGAGACCTTATCTGTCAGTGGCTTTATTTTAGCTAAAGCCTCTATTCTTATGTTTTCCTCGTTCGTATATATCAAGTCACTTCCGGTAGATTTATCAATTAGATAATTTCTAATCGCCTCCCTGATCAGCTCGCTTCTGTTCCTAAGCTCGGTTTCGGCCTGCTTGTCTGCTCCATCAAGGAGAGGTTTTGGTAATGATATATTTATAGTAATGTTTTCCATCTACACAATATACAGTATCTGTAGGCTCTTGTATAGTACTTGTTTATAGGAAGATATCCTGGATAGTAGTAGGGTTTTCCTTGTAGATTTTAAGGTATTTTTCAAAAAACTCTTTATTCTCTTCCACCAAATAAGCACGAAAATAAACCGACCCGCTCTCGCATCCGAGCTCCCTCACCTTCAAAACGTCTTGTCTGATAAGTTTTGTCCTAGTGGAAGGGTGTATTCCATAGTCTGAAGTTAGTTTCCAATCTGCAAGCTGTGTTTTGTCGTTTTTGGAAACAATATAATACGATAAAGTTATCCTAACGGGCGCCTGTGAGAAATGGCGGGATGACAGCATAAGATTGCTTCGCTACGCTCGCAATGACATAACGGTTTAACCGCTGGAATGCCTTTGTTACAAGCTTCCCTACCGTCGGTAGCCAAAAAAGCTACCGTTGCTACCGCTAGTCTATTGTCATACCAACCTCCCTACCGTGTCGATTAAATTTTTTAAAGCCTCGTAAAAAGCAGATTTTGCGGGCGGAATGGTGTGGTTGATTCCTCCCCTAGTTACCGCGTATAATTAAGTCGTGAAAATGTTTTTAGACATAGAAACCTTACCGGCTCCCGAGTCGCGTAAAAAAGACCTACAAGACATCTACACCAGAAAATCGGAAAAATCCAAAAAGGACGTTGGAACATTTGAAAATTTTTTGGAGAACACAGGATTTGACGGATCATTTGGTCGGATCTGTTGTATCGGCTATGCAATGGATGACGCACCGGCTCTTAACTTAGAAGGCGATGAAAAACAGATGCTTAAAGACTTTTGGACAGCCTCCGCCCGCATTGACTTATTTATTGGTTTTAACATCATTGACTTTGATATGCGCTTTATCTACCAAAGATCGGTTATCTTAGGCGTGAAGCCCACCCAAAACCTATCATTTGCCCATTACAAAAGCTCGCCCATGTATGATGTAATGTGGGAATGGAGTAAATGGAACACCCAATACAGAATTAGCTTGCACGCGTTGGCAAAGGCTTTAGGTCTTAAGTCGTCAAAAGAAGGAAACATTGAAGGTAAGGATGTGGCACAGGCTTATTTGGACGGACGCATCAACGAAATCTGCACCTACTGTAAAGCGGATGTGGAATTAACACGACAGATTTACAAAAAAATAACTTTTGCGGGGTTACAAGATTAAGGTTTTTTAACAATCAAGGCTGATACGCTTTGGGGAACCTCGGCATAGTGGCTGGGTTCCATAGTAAAACTGGCGCGACCTTGCGTCATACCCCTTAAATCCGTAGCATATCCAAACATTTCGGAAAGCGGTACTTTGGCGCTTATCACCCTAGCGTTACCACGCATTTCGGTGCCTTCTATTTGCCCTCGCTTGCTGGAAAGATTTCCAATAATGTCGCCCATATAATCTTCGGAGGTAATAACCTCTACGCTCATAATAGGCTCTAATAAATACGGATCGGCAGCACGCTGGGCGTCTTTAAAAGCCTCACTGGCGGCAATCTTAAAGGCAATTTCTGACGAGTCAACCTCATGATACGATCCGTCAAATAAACTAACTTTAACATCCACCACCGGATAACCCGCTAAAACTCCGGTTTCCGAGGCCTCTTTAACACCTTTTTCCACCGCCGGAATAAATTCTCTAGGTATGGAGCCTCCCACAATCTTATTAACAAACTCTACCCCGTTACCCCGCTCCATAGGCTCCATTTTAATGTAAACATGTCCATATTGACCGTGTCCGCCAGATTGCCTAATGTATTTGCCCTCTTTCTCCACTGTTTTTCTAACCGTTTCGCGGTAGGCAACTTGAGGCTTGCCGGTGTTAACTTCTACATTAAATTCACGCTTTAATCTGTCCACAATAATTTCCAAATGCAACTCGCCCATACCATATAAAATAGTTTGGGAAGTTTCTGAATCCGTTTTTATTTTAAGGGTGGGATCTTCATCCAAAAACTTTTTAAGCGACTCGCCAAGTTTATCTCTGTCCAACTTGGTTTTTGGCTCAATCACAAGTCCAATAACCGGCTCGGCAAAACTTATAGCCTCTAGTAAAATAGGGGCTTTTTCGTCACACAATGTGTCGCCCGTAAAGGTATCTGACAAACCTACGGCAGCTGCAATTTCCCCCGCTCTAACCTCTTTTGCCTCTTCTCTGTGGTTAGCGTGCATAAGCAAAATTCGGCTTAAGCGCTCTTTTTTGCGCTTGGTAACATTATAGATATAAGAACCGGCGGTAACTTTTCCGGAATAAACCCTAAAGTAGGTTAGTCTGCCTACATAAGCATCCGTTTGAACCTTAAAAGCGAGAGCTGCAAAAATACCGTTCTCATCTGCCGTTAAACTACTCTCCTCACCTTGCACAGTATGGGTTCTAATAGCCGGAACATCTTTGGGCGACGGAAGATACGCCACCACTCCGTCCAAAAGTTTTTGCACCCCAATGTTAGAAAGCGAGGCTCCTCCAAAAACTGGATACATTTGGGATTTTATGGTAAGACTTCTAATACCAGCTTTAATTTCATCCACGCTTAACTCCTGGCCAGCCAAATATTTTTCCATGAGCGCATCACTGGACTCTGCTACCTTTTCCACTAAAATCTTTCGGTACTTATCCACCGAGGCGTCCATGTTAGCAGGAATGGACACTTCCACAATTTCCTCACCATTTTTCCCATGAAATTCAAAAGCTCTCTTTTCTATGAGATCAATAACGGCTTTAAAATCTCCTTCTATCCCAATAGGCAGTTGCAAGGCCACCGCTTTATTGGTTAACCTTTGGGATATAGAATCGAGTGACATATAGTAGTCGCCACCCACCTTGTCTAACTTATTAATAAAAAATAACAAAGGAACATTGTACTTTTCTGCCTGCCTGTAGACGGTTTCCGATTGAGGTTCCACACCTTGTGAGCCGTCAAAAAGAATGACTCCGCCGTCCAAAACCCTTAAGGATCTTTCTACTTCCGCTGTAAAATCCACATGTCCCGGAGTGTCAATAATATTTATGCGATGCTCGTTCCAAAAACAGGTGGTAGCAGCCGAGGTAATGGTAATTCCCCGTTCCCGTTCTTGCGCCATCCAATCCATCTGTGTGGCACCTTCATGGACTTCTCCAATTTTGTGCGACTTTCCGGTGTAAAATAAAATTCTTTCAGTTGTAGTGGTTTTTCCTGCGTCAATATGGGCAATAATTCCAATATTACGAATTTTATTTAACGGGTAGACCATATGATTTTAAAATTTAAAATGGGAAAACGCTTTGTTAGCCTCCGCCATCTTATGGACATCGTCGCGTTTTTTAACAGCATCGCCAATACCCTGATGGGCGTTTTTTAACTCTTCAAAAAGTTTTTCTTCCATGGGCTTACCTTTCTTTTTTCTGGCCGCGCCAATTATCCACCTCACCGCTAAAGCTTCAGATCTTTCATACCTCACGGGAGACGGAACCTGGTAAGTTGCCCCACCTACTCTTCTACTTCTAACTTCAAGCTTGGGCATAACATTTTTTATAGCATTTTCAAACATATCTAGGGCAACTTTTTTATCCTTGTCCAACTTTTCCAACGCTCCATAAACCACTCCCTCCGCCACGCTCTTTTCTCCGTCTCTCATAACATGGTTTAAAACTCTCGCCACAAGCTTAGACTTAAAAAGCGAGTCACCTGGCTTTTGTTGTTTTTTTACCGGACCCGATCTCATCTCTTTAACATTCCTCCTGCCTTAAGTTCCTTCTTACGACCATAGATTGACCTGGAGGTCTTTCTTTTCTCCACGCCCTGCAAGTCATATTTACCTCTAACAATAGTATATTTAATACCTGGTAAATCTTTTACTCTTCCGCCTCTAATTAAAACCACCGAGTGCTCTTGCAAAGTGTGACCCTCGCCTGGAATATAAGCCGTTAGTTCCCTACCATTAGAAAGACGCACTCTAGCTACTTTTCTTAAAGCGGAATTGGGCTTTTTTGGAGTTTGAGTTTTAACCTGCAAACAAACGCCTTTTTTAAAAGGGGACGCAAAATTTCTAATTACCCGTTTCTTAGAGTTAAAAAAATCCCTAAGCGCAGGCGTAGTGGTCTTTTTTGACCTAGTAGTTCTTTTTTTTCTTATTAATTGATTTATTGTTGGCATTTAATCTTCCATCCTTGCTCTCACGCCTGTTGGGATAAGTCGACCAATAATAACGTTCTCCTTAAGCCCGATAAGCCTGTCCAGCTTACCAGAGCTTGCTGCATCGGTCAAGACATTGCTGGTTTGTATAAACGACGCCGCCGAAAGAAAGCTGTCTGTATTAAGGCTGGCCTTTGTGATACCTAAAAGCGTTATCTTTGCTGTAGCCGGAGTTCCGCCCCCCGCAATAACCCGCTCGTTCTCTTCTTCAAGGGTAGCTTTAGTAGCAATCTCGTTTTCTAAAAAGGTGGTATCGCCCGGGTCGTCAATTCTTACATGATTAAACATCTGCCTGGCAATAACCTCAACGTGCTTATCATTTATAACCACGCCCTGTGAAGAGTATACCTTTTGAATCTCGTCAATAATATATTTTCTTGTGGCGGCAACGCCGGTGGCCCTCATAAGTTCTGTTAGATCCAAATGACCTGAAGTTAACTTTTCTCCCTTAACTACTAATTGATTATCTTTAACAGTTATTTCCGACACAGGATCCACCATATACTCCACAGAGAGCTCGTCTTTATCTGCCGGCAAAATGGTTATCTTCCTCTCGTCACCCGACTTGGAAATGGAAACCGTTCCGGTAATTTCCGCCATAGTAGACAAATTCTTTGGAGCACGCGCCTCAAAAACTTCTTCTACCCTTGGCAAACCTTGCGTAATATCTTTAACGGTAGTCACGCCTCCGGTCTGGAAGGTTTTCATGGTAAGTTGAGTTCCCGGCTCACCAATAGCTTGCGCTGCCTGAACACCTGACGCCACACCAATCTCCACAATTTCCGCCGACATAACATCTAGCCCATAGCATTTTTGGCATACCCCTCTTTTTGTTTGGCATGTCATGGGCGACCTTATAACAATCTTTTCCACTTTAGCATCCTCAATCTTTTTAATTAAATCTCTATCCAGAAAGACGCCTTTTTCCGCAAGAACTTTATTTCCCACCACCGCCTCCTGGGCTAAGAACCGTCCGTATACTCTATCAGAAAAAGATGTTAAAACCGTTTTTTCGCCCACCATTAACTCTCTGCCTTTATCGGTTCCGCAGTCTTCCTGTCGCACTACTACATCTTGTGCAACATCTACAAGTCTTCTTGTCATGTAGCCTGCGTCGGCGGTCTTTAAAGCTTTATCCACCAAACCTTTTCGAGCCCCTCTTCCGCTTAAAAAATATTCCATTCCGGAAAGCCCCAGTTTGTAATTACCCAAGATTGGAAGCTCTACAATGCGATTTTGAGTGTCCGCGATAAGACCTCTAATTCCTCCCACCTGTTTGATCTGATCTCGCGAAGCCCTGCTGGAACCTGACACAATTTCCATCTTTAATGGATTATCGTCCGTTAAACCTTTCCAAACTTCTTCATCGATTTGAGCGGTAATCTTATTCCAAACTTCCTCTCTTAACCTTTTGGCTTCCAGTTCTGTAATCAAGCCGCGCCTAAAGTTTTGATTTATTTCCACAACCTCGTCTTGAGCACCATCAATAATCCTTTGCCTGGAAGGCGGAATCACTACGTCGCCCAGAGCTGTGGAATGTCCAATCATGGTTCCATACTTAAAACCCAAGTCTTTAATGTCATCAATTAACTTTGCCGTAACTTCCAGGGGTTCTTTTTCAAACGACTTATTAATAAGAGCGTTTATCTTCTTTTTATCCATTGTTTCGTTCACAAAATCAAAATGAGTTGGTATTGATGTATTGAAAACAATTCTTCCCGACGTTGTTTCTACTAACTCGCCGTTTATTTTAACCTTAATTCTTTGCCTTATATTTAACAAGTTACCCGACTCCAGAAAATACAGCGCTTCCTCCATATTGGCGAAAGGTTTTTCCCACACGGGTAACTTCTCATCAATCAACGTTATGTAGTAAATTCCAAAAAGCATGATTTTAGTTGGTATGGAGATGGGTGATCCATCCGCGGGTCGTCTTAAATTATTGGTTGACATCATTAAGGTTTTTGCTTCCTCAACCGCCTTAGCGGAAAGAGGTAAATGCACCGCCATTTGGTCGCCGTCAAAGTCCGCATTATAGCCCGGACACACGCATAAATGAAGTCTTATAGCGCTACCCTCCACTAACTTTGGATAAAATGCCTGAATTCCCAGTCTCCAAAGTGTTGGGGCGCGGTTAAGTAAAACTGGATGATCTTTAATAAGACCTTCTAAAATCTCCCAAACCTCTGGACCTTCCTGCTCAAGTACGTACCTGGCACTTTTTACATTAGGTGCTAGACCTTTAGCTAAAATCTCTCTTAACACAAAAGGTTTAAAGAGCTCAAGTGCCATATTCTTGGGAATTCCGCACTCGTTAATCTTTAGCTCCGGACCGTTGACAATAACCGATCTACCAGAGTAATCTACGCGCTTACCTAAAAGATTTTGTCTAAAACGACCCTGCTTACCTTTTAGCATGTCGGCCAAGGATCTTAATTGCTTCTTGTTACCTTTTACGGCAGTTCTTACTGTAGATCTTTGCTTTGACGAATCGAGCAGGGCATCGACCGCCTCTTGTAACATACGTTTCTCATTTCTTACGATAATTTCAGGTGCACCCAAGTCTAAAAGTTTTTTAAGTCGGTTATTTCTATTTATTACGCGTCTATAAAGATCGTTAAGATCGGAGGTTGCAAAGCGCCCACCCTCTAACTGAACCATGGGTCTAAGATCTGGCGGTATTACCGGCAAAACATTCAAAATCATCCTTGAGGTTTCAATACCTGCTCTTCTAAACCCTTCCACGGCCTTAAGTCGTTTATTGGCTTTTTGGGCCTTTTGACCCTTGGAGTTTTGTGTAGTTTCCTTAAGTTGAGAGGAAAGCTCATTTAAATCCAAATTTTGCAAAATCTTCTCTAAAGCCTCCGCCCCAATGTCCACCTTACAAAACTCGTCAATATAGTCCGCTAAATTTACGTACTCGTTGTCGGAAAGAACACTAAAAAGCTCGATGCTTTCTAACTTTCTTTGCATTATGTTGTACTCGCTATCCAGTTCACCTAATTTTTCCGCCTGCTTGGCCCTTATAGCGTTAACCTTTTCTTTAAACTTATGCTCCGCTTCCTCCACAGAAAATCCTTTACTACCATCTTTTACCTTACCTCCATAGTCTTTTTCCAAATCTTTAATCTGCTCTTCAAAAATCTTGGACTCTTCTTCTTTGACTTTTTCTAGATCCTTGGCAATTTTATCTATAGCAAAAGCCTTTTTAGTTTCGTCAATTTCTGTGACTATAAATGATGAAAAATATACAATAGACTCAATGTTCCTTGGTGAAATATCCAAGATAAGGGCCATTCTGGAAGGAATTCCTCTAAAAAACCATACGTGTGCTACCGGGCTGGCAAGTTTAATATGCCCCATTCTTTCTCGTCGCACCCTGGAATGAGTAACTTCCACACCACATTTGTCGCAAATTACGCCTTTGTATCTTATTCTTTTGTACTTTCCGCAGTAACATTCAAAATCTTTTGAAGGACCAAAAATTCTCTCATCAAAAAGTCCGTCTTTTTCCGGCTTAAAAGTTCTATAATTTATGGTTTCTGGTTTTATAACCTCGCCGTATGACCAACTCAAAACATCCTTGGTGGAAGCCAAAGTTATTCTTAAAGCTGAAAAATCTTTTAAGTCGCCTATTAGTTTCATTTTTCCTCCTCTACAACTAAGTTTTGCATTTGATCTTTTACTTCTCTTTCAATATCCACGCTCTCCGGTGTTACGGCCTCAGTTTCCAATGGTTCCGCTTTTATTACACCAACGGGGGTTATTCCTAAAACCAACCCGTTTAATTCTCTTACTAAAAGCTTAAACGACTCCGGAATACTGGGCGTTGGAATATCCAAGCCTTGCAAAATAGACCTGTAAGCTTGAGTTCTCCCGGAGAAATCGTCCGACTTGATGGTAAGCATTTCCTGAAGGATGTTAGCAGCACCATAGGCCTCTAAAGCCCAAACTTCCATCTCCCCAAATCTTTGGCCGCCAAATTGGGCTTTTCCGCCAAGCGGTTGTTGTGTTATTAAAGAATAAGGACCAGTGGATCTGGCGTGCATTTTGTCCTCTGCCATATGATAAAGCTTTAAAATGTAAGTTTCGCCCACTAAAACCGGATGCTCAAAGTATTCGCCGGTTCTCCCATCCACCAATCTTACTTTTCCGGTCACTGGAATACCGGCCTCTATTAATTCCTTTTGGTAGTCCTCTTCTGACGGCGACTCAAAAACTGGCACCGTGTAGGTTTTATTAAGTTTTCTACCCGCATAACCAAGAGGAGCCTCCAAAATCTGACCTACATTCATTCTTTTTAAAACGGTATCAGAAGCAAAAATAATATCCACCGTAGTTCCATCTTCCATATGAGGCATATCGATCTCGGGCACGATAGCAGAAATAACACCCTTGTTTCCATGTCGACCGGCTAATTTGTCACCCACCTCAATTTTTCTTTGCTGAGCAACATAAACCGTAACTTCCTCAATAACGCCGCTAGGAAGCTCTTTGTTGTCCTCTCTCGTGACTCTTTTT
Organism: Patescibacteria group bacterium; assembly: GCA_041658075.1. Taxonomy (GTDB): domain Bacteria; phylum Patescibacteriota; class WWE3; order UBA101185; family UBA10185; genus JBBAAW01. The sequence goes on along the minus strand of JBBAAW010000004.1, from coordinate 36,017 downwards.
ATCCCAATAACCACGCCACGCTCTCCATGAGGCACGGTCAATGAGTTGTCTCTAATTTCTTTGGCTTTTTCTCCAAAAATAGCTCTTAATAAGCGCTCTTCCGCAGAAAGATCGGTTTCACCTTTGGGGGCCACTTTACCTACCAAAACGTCTCCAGATCTTACTTTTGAACCCACCGCCACGATTCCATCTTCGCCCAAGTTTCTTAAAGCATCCTCCGAGACATTTGGAATGTCTTTGGTAATTTCCTCCGGTCCAAGTTTGGTCTCCAAAACTGAAACATTGTAATCAGAAATGTGTATAGAGGTTAAAATATCGTCTTTTACAAGTCTGTCAGAAATAACAATTCCATCCTCATACTCATAACCCCTCCAAATCATATAAGCTGCTTTAATATTGGTTCCAATGGCAACTTCTTTGTTAACAATACCGGGGCCTTCCGCCAAAACATCGCCTTTTTTAACCTTTTGTCCTGTTACCACTCTTGCCACCTGATTTATACATGTATCTTGATTAGACTTTATAAATTTAGAAAGTTTGTACTCAGTTTTTGATTTTTTATCCTTGTAGTGTACTACTACTTTTGACGCATCAACAAAGATCACCTCTCCGTCGCTTTCCGCGATGATTACGTAGCCGGTGTTTAAAGCCACAGCTTCTTCTGTACCCGTCCCTACAATAGGAGGCTCGGATTTTATTAGAGGCACGGCTTGCGACATTTGTTGGGTAGCCACAAGCGCTCTGTTTACATCGTCGTTTGACAAAAACGGGATTAGCCCCGCGGAAGTTCCCACAATCTGGCTTGGTATAAGATCTATATACGATGCGTTATCGGCACTTCTAATTAGGAAGTCGCTACCCTTTCTCATAGAAATTCGGTCATCTAAAATGTAACCTTTCCCATCTAATTTGGCTGAAGCGTCGGCAATAAATACCTTATCTTCATCATACGCGGCCAAGTAGACTACTTCATCCGTTACTCTCATTTTTCCATTTTGATTTACGACTTTCCTGTAGGGAGCCTCCAAAAATCCATACTCGTTCACTACCGCATACTGTGTCATATAAGTAATAAGACCAATATTTGGACCTTCCGGGGATCTAACCGGGCAAATTTTTCCGTAGTGAGTGTAATGAACATCTCTTACTGCCATGCTGGCGCGTTCTTTAGTAAGCCCGCCCGGACCCATAAGAGAAAGTCTTCTGGTATGATCGAGCGAGGTTAACGGATTTTGCTGGTCGTGCTGTTGAGAAAGTTGACCGGTGGCAAAAAAGCTGTGTATTTTTGATGCAATAATTCTAGTGGAAATAAGCGCGGAAGGCTCTGGTAAAATCTCTCTCGGGTGCAAGCTCATTCTTTCTTTAACATTTCTTTCTAACTGCAAAAAACCAATTCTTATTTGATTTTGTAAAAGCTCACCCATAGATTTAACGCGTCTGTTACCCAAATGGTCAATATCATCTGCCACTGCCGAACCGTTGTTTATCTCAATTACTCTTGAGACAATTTTTATTATGTCCTCTTGTAACATTAACCAATGCTTGTTGTCGTTTGGCGTGTTTAGATTTAGTTTTTGATTAACTTTAAATCTTCCGACTTTGCCAAGACTATATCTTCTGGGATTAAAAAACATAGAGTGAACTAAAGCCTTAGCGTTATCTAAAACCAAAGGCTCCCCTGGTCGCATCTTTTTATAAATCTCCAAACAAGCTTCGTCGTAATTAGAGGAAGGATCCCTAGCTAAAGTAGCGTCGATATAGCTCATCTCCGGGTTGAGATCGACGCCTTCAAAAGCTGTTTTAATCGACTCGTTGGAGGCTAAACCAAAAACCCTTAAAAGGGAAGTGATGGCGAGTTTTCTTCTTCTGTCGATCTTTACGCTGATAATTCCTGTTCTAGAGGTCTCTATTTCTAACCAAACGCCGTTTTTGGGCAGGACTTTTGCTCCGCCAAGAGTGGCTCCGGTAATAGGAGAGGTCTCAGTGGTAAACAAAACGCCTTCTGACCTTGTAAGTTGGCTCACAACCACTCTTTCAACGCCGTTTATAATAAAAGTGCCCCTATCCGTCATTACGGGAATGTCTCCCATATAGATATTTTGGGTCTTTTCTTTTTTTTCCACCGAATCTTTAATAGTTGCTTTAAGATACCAAGGAGCGTCGTGAGTTCTGCCGGTAAAAAAAGCGTTCTCAATAGTAATGTTTGGCTTGTCAAATGTGGGGTTATAAAATTCTAAAACCCAACCTCTTCCAGAGTAATCCTCAATGGTACCTACCTCATTTAAAACCTCCTCTAGCCCTTCCTTTAGCAACCATTGATAAGATTTGGTTTGTACCCCCGTTAAATTAGCTAGGGGCAAAATTTCATTTCGTTTTGAAAAGTCGTATCTCATTATTTAATGTCTTTTATATTTATATATAATTTATAAATTTAAATAAAAAAAGAAACAAGCACGATTACCGCGTGCCTGGTGGCAAGGCTACCACATCTACTTTATACTGTCAACACTTTTTGAGACTCGTTTATACTTATAAATTATATATAAATATAAACCCCGCTTTGGAAAGAGGCCAAAATTTAAAAACCACCTTTCCCAAAATTCTTTCTTTTGACACTAAACCAAAAGCTCGTGAATCCATGGAATGCTCGCGGTTGTCGCCCATAACCAAAAAATTATCCGCCTCTATCTTAAACGATCGCCCATCTTTTATTTTAGCACCGCCCTCCGTACAAACGCCATCCTTAAGGTAATTTTCCTCGTACAAGAAGCTTTCCTCGCCGTTTTTTATGTAGACTTTGCAGTCAAAAATTTTTACCACATCTCCGGAAACCCCTACAACCCGCTTTACGTAGTCAATATTATCATTACCAGGAGGGTGCAAAACAACCACATCGCCCCTTTTAAAAGAAGTAAAATGTTTGGACAGCTTTTCTACCAAAATACGTTCGCCAGTATAAAAACTTGGCTCCATGCTAGAACCTACTACTAGCTCGGGAAAGGCCACTGTGGAATAAATAACTAAAATCACAATTACGGAGCTTACTAGGGTTTCCAGCATCTCCCAGAAAAAGCTTTTGCCGTCATGGCGAGCCTGCTCGCCAATCTTAAACCCATCAGTCATCGATTTATCCAATAAAGGCATTACAAAATAATATCACAATCAAAGGCCTTTAAAGAAAGTCTTTTTAACGGGAGTTTTAATTTTAGGAGAAACTTTTTCCTGCGCAAAATCTTTAACACTTAAAAAGGCGTCTTCCACCGCGTCGCAACCTTTTACCTTAACCTCGTCGATCTCGTTCCTGACATCCTCAATATAAGGTTCAACTTTTTTCCAAGCTTCCTTTAAATACTTTCTGCCCGTTTTCGTGGACAAGAAAAAGCCCGCTCCAGCGCCAACCAAAGCCCCAACAGCAAAGCTAATTCCAGTCTTGTTTTTAGAGTCGCACATATTATTTTCTCCTTTCTTTTGACGAATTATCATCTTTATCCCAAGCGCCAACAATGGAACTTATACCCCTAGCGGTTTTTAGCCCTCTAACTACACCATCGGCAATACTCATAACGCTTACAATTGGGTTTTTTACTGCACTTGTTACTCTCTGCGCATCGTCTAAAATATCGTTGGCTTTTTGAATAGTCCCCCTAAAATCTTTGAGTACGAAAACCATATAAACGCTCACTACAATAGCGGATCCTGTAAGCAAGGCGATCAATATTACAAAGGCAAACTGAATATCCATAGGCAGTTTGTTCGCTGTGACGAACGTTTTTAGTTTCTCACTGCTCTGGCAGATTGTCAACAAAATCTATATTTGAGCTATTCCCGTTGGGTGAAATCAAAACACGCCTCTCTTTACTGGTGTCTGGGGTCGATACCACGCCGTTTTCCTCCAACTGATCCATAATTTTAGCCGCTCTTGAGTATCCTATGGAAAGTCGTCTTTGCAAAAATGACACGGAAGCTTTGCCCGCAATAGCAATTTCCTCTTTAGCTCTAGCGTAAAGCTCATCAACCTCCTTGCCACCTACTATAACCCCTAACTTTTTCTCCTCATCCGGCGTATCTAAAACATCTTCTTTGTAATCAGGAATAAAACCGGTATTTTTGAGCCAGTTCACCAATTTAGAAATTTCTCCATCGCTAATCCAACAACCTTGAATTCTTACCGGTTTAGCGGCATCCGGCGGAACAAAAAGCATATCGCCTCGTCCAGCTAATTTTTCGGCCCCTGCTTGGTCAATAATGACTCGCGAATCTATCTGCGATGCCACATTAAAGGCTATACGAGTTGGGATATTAGCCTTTATTACACCTGTTAAAATATCCGTAGAAGGTCTTTGCACCGTTAATATCATATGAATTCCCGTAGCTCGGGAAAGCTGGCTTAGTCGCACAATACTTTTTTCTACCGACGCCGGATCCACAACCATGATATCAGCCAACTCGTCTACCATTATTACAATGTGCGGAAGGGCTTGAAAGCCCGATTTTTCATTGTAGGCGTCAATGTTTCTAGCCCGAGCGGCCTCAAACAGTTTGTATCGCCTAGTCATCTCATTACACGCCCATCTAAAAGCGCTGGGGGCTTTATCCATGTCGGCAATAACGGGTGCTATCAAGTGAGGAATTCCATTGTAATTAACCAGCTCGACTCTTTTTGGGTCCATTAAAATAAACTTAACTTCTTGGGGACTGGCCCTATACAAAATCGAAAACATGATCGAATGCAAAAAAACCGATTTTCCTGAACCTGTAGCTCCCGCCACCAAAAGGTGGGGCATTTTAGCAATGTCGTAAACCCGCGGAAGCCCGGCTACATCCTTGCCAAGCCCAATCCCCAGTTTTGATTTAAGCGCTTTCATCTGATCGCTAAGTATAATGTCTTTAAAATACACAAAACTTTTTACGGAATTTGGCACCTCCACTCCCATAGCATTACGACCCGGGATAGGAATTTCCAAACGCACAGAACCCGTGGGGGACTCCAGCGCCATGGCAAGATCAACCTGTAAATTGCTGATTTTAGCAATCCTGGTTCCCGGAGGCACGCCATAAGCATATTGTGTAACAGTAGGACCAACATTGTAACCCGCTTCATTTACCTTAATTCCAAAGCTTTTTAGAGTATCTTCAATGGTTTTTTGACGCCTCTTTACTTCATTAATATCGTACGACACGGTAGGCGCATCCACTAAAAGCTCTTTTGGCGGATACTCCCAGACTTTATTAGTATAAGGAAGCTTATTTTCCTCCTTCTGTGTTGGGGCTAAAGTTGTAAGCTCACTGTCCCCCTTAACCAAACCCAAAGAAGACCCGTTTATTTTTGTAGACACGGGTTCGGAAGGCGAAGGTACAATTTCCACCAAACTCGCATCACCTTTTCCCACGCTACGCGCCTCCTCGTTTATTATTACCGCGTCCGCCTCCACTATCGTTGACTCTGTTGATGTGGTCGCAGAAGCTTTAGCTAAAGAAGGTGTTTTCATAGAAAAATTGGGTAGTTTAAATGACTTTATCGACTTCATTTTATCGACCACTCTATTTACAAAGCCAATCACTCTTTCCGTGGAAATGTCTGACAGTAAAAGCGCGCCTACTAAAAAAGTAAATGCAAAAACAAAAAACGCTCCATAGCCACTTATGGCAGACGATAAAATTGACGAAAGCTTATACCCCACTAAACCCCCACCCACGCCCTTAGCAGCCAGTTTATAGGCCTCTTTTCCACTATAAAAAACATGGAGAAGCGCGGAAAGTGAGAGCGTTGTTGCCAAAATGCCAAAGAAAATTCGCGCTTGCAAAAGTCGCCATCTAAATCCCACCATTAGAAGTCCTGCAAACAAAAAAATTAATGGAATAAGGTAGCCAGCGTAACCAAAAAATTTTCTGTATACACCGTTTATGTCGCTATTTACCGAATAGTCGGGTAAAACAAAGGCTACATAAGAAAGCGCGCAAAAGAATATTAAAAAGATCCCTACAATGGATTTGAAGGTATCGGCTTTAAGTTTAAATTTTAACGACTTTTTTCTTCCTCGTGGCATTGTCTATATAATACCATTTATTGGTGCGACTCTAAACCACCACGAGTCTGAGAGCAGTGTAAGAAAGTGATATGATGTCTGTAGTTTGACAATCGCGTCAAGCTTTCTGTAAGGACTATCGGTCGAACGGAGGTGTAACACGTGTCGTTGGTGCGGATGCGGAGGGACGAGACCCGATCCCGAGAATGACTATCGCAAAGAAGAGGACCGCCAGGCAGGCGAGGATCTGGAGGAAATGGAAAAGCAAGCAGGTCGAGATCTGCGTGAGATGGGGGAAGAGATCCCTCAGGGTGGCGATGACGACGACAACGGAGGTGATGAGGAGTAGCCGATCAAGCAACAGGAGAGTGGGGACTTAATCAATCATCACTAAGAGCAATTAGATCATAAGATTAACCCACTCTTTTAAACCATCTGGGGACCATGCACCTGTCAATAGGGTTCGCTCGAACTTTGTTATATCGTTCGGTTTTTTCTTTTCGAGTATCTGCGGTACCACATCCACAGAATACCTTAGCTCACTTACCACTTTTGGCAACAATAAACCTGTTGATCTATTCCAGTCATTCCGATGTCTATTTAGGAATCCGGAAACCCACTTAGGTTCAATAGAATACACGGCTAGCTCCTTCATTTGGTCTTCATAATCGTCCATTTTAGAGTTACTCATAATCCAAAACCCTAATTGACTAAGTTTTTTATGGTAATCGTCCAGCAAAGAGGTGTCAAAAAATCTTTTATAAACGCTTTCGAATGACTCATAAGCTTCCAATAATTTTACAGCCTCCGGCTCAGCGTTGAGTAGGTCAAACAACCTTTTCTCAAAATAACTACTAACAGATTCTCTTGTAGCGCTGGTGCTGGTATAGTAGTTCTCTTTAACAAACAACGGCAAGTCTGAATTTTCCGTCATAAAGTAGTTGAGCGCGTGACCTAGAACCTCGTGACCAAAGAGTCTGATAAAGTCTACTGAATCTATAACCATCTTTCCCTTTATTACATATACGGATGCTCTTGTACTAAGCATCGAAACCTTTGACTGCCTGCTCGCATACGATCTGGTTTCCGCACTATCTAAAGAAACGATAAAACTATCCAGCGTGTCCCGATACTCTTCTGTAGGAAAAACATCCTGTACCGCTTGCTTAAGTACTTCCAAATATCCTTCCGCCAAAGCTTCCGCCGCTTCCCTAATCTTTTTAGAACCTACATAAACCGGTCCCCTACCCCAGGTGGAATACAATTCAAGTTGCCTCTTATTAGCACTTAATACCTGGCCACGATTTTCTATTAACCAAAGTTTGGTGGAGTTAAAGTCCTCGCTACTAACGGAGTATCTATCCATCACCTCTTTTGGTGTGGAAGTCCTAACTTCCAGCTCATCGCCTAAAACATTCACACAGTGGACTGCTGTCCTTTTAAGCTCATTGGCTAAAACCTCATCTCTGCTTTTAGGGTTTTCAATCGGAGCCACGCTTTTATTCAGTTCGTTAAACTTATCGATAAGGACTTTAGTATCTTGGGGATCAACAATGGAGCCTGGCTGATCTAAATGATTGGCCCGTTTAACAAAGTCACTAAATACCAACTCCCCCTGTTTAATTAAATCGTCGAGCACGCGGTAATAATACCATTTTGTGAGTCTACGCTAAACCACCACGGGATAAACGATCACCAAAGGAGTACAGCCGGTTTCTTTTAACAGAAACTGCTGAATCTCTTTTTCCATCTTAAATCTTAAGTGACCCCAGTCGTCGCTCTTTTCTAAGTGTTTACTAAACGACTTTGTAGCAAACTGGGATGACTTGTCTAAAAGTTCCTTAGACTCTTTAACAAAAACAAACCCGCGAGTAACCGCCTCCACTTTGCCCACAAGTTTTTTCCTGTCCTTGGAAACAGGAAGTATAACTACAAAAACCCCGTCATTAGCAAGTCGCTGGCGGTCCTTAACCACCGTTTCATGAATTTCGCCTTCCCCATTTTGTCCAACCATGATAATCTCTGTTTCTATTTTTGGACCTTTTTTCGCAACGCCATTCTCAAAAATCACGGACTCGCCTTCCCGCGACTCAAAAACCGACTTTTCGGTATAACCGAGAGTTTCCACCATATTTGTATAGGCGCGCATCTTAGAAACAGTTCCACCAATAGGAATAAAATATTTTGGACGGGCAACGCTTGCTACGATTGTAAGATCGCCACGAGGTCCGTGACCGGAAACGTGCAAATTTTCTTGTATCGCTCCATAAATTACCTCCGCGCCGGCAAGAGTCAGTGTGTCAATAAGTCGCTCAACATCTTCTCTAACGCTTGGCGGACTAGGATCCGCAGAAAAGATTACTACCGCATCTTTTTGCAACTGAATATTGTCGTGCTGGGCACGAGCCAATCTATCCAAGGCAGAACCGTCCTGCCCGTAACAACCGGCGATAATGTATACCAGCTCGTTTTGCGCAAAACTGCTGGCATCTTTATCAGACACAAAAACATCTTTATCGTAATTAACATAACCTAAACTCAAAGCCACGCGCATACTTTGATCAATTGATCTACCAACAAGCACAACCTTACGATGATGCTTTAACGCACTCACAATTATTTGGTGCATGCGGGAAATGTTGGAAGATATTGTGGTAACAAACATTTGCCGGCCTTCCTTTTCCTCAAAAAGGTCGCCAAAAGTGTCGTCCAAAGTTTTTTCCGACTTGGAATAGCCTTCAGTGGTGGCCCCCAAACAGTCCGACAGCAAACACAAAACGCCCTCCTCGCCAAAACGGGCAATCTTGGCAAGATCAATGGGTTTATCTAAAACAGGAGTCCAGTCTATTTTATAGTCGGCCATATGCAAAATTGTCCCTTGGGAAGTTTTTATAGCAAGACCCTGGGAGCGCGGAACGCTGTGGTTAATTCGAAAGGCTGAAATTTCAAAAGCGCCGATTCGAACTTTACCAGAATCTGGATCAAAAACATTAAGTGAGATCCCGGAAAGCTTTTCATTCAGCCTTTCTTTAAGTCGTTCAGTTAAAAAGCCTAATACCAGTTGCGAGGAATAAATTGGCACATTAAGTTCCTGCAATAAATAAGGAACCGCGCCAATGTGATCTTCGTGTCCGTGCGTAATAAAAAGCGCCTTGAATTTGTGTGAATTTTCTTTAAGATATGTAAAATCCGGCAAAACCAGATCTACCCCTCTCATATCCACATCGGGAAAACCTATTCCGCAATCCACGGCAATAATGTCGTCACCGCATTCGTACACGGTTAAATTTTTTGTAACGCTTTCTGTTCCGCTTAAAGTTATAATTTTTAGAACAGGTTTCGAAGCGTCGCTATTATATAATTGCATATCCTTCATTAGAAGAGTCCTTGTTGACCATCTGGTAAGTTGATATCAACTGACTCTTTATTTCCTTTCGTTAAATTCCTATTACTTGTAATAAATATTTTACCCTCTTTTACATTTTTTGGAACTGGTAAGTTCAACAATACCCCTGGGATTTTTAGAAAATCTTCTTCTAGTGCTTTGGCCATTTGCGGGCTTCTTAAAGCCGCCGCAGGGTGATAAACAGGAAAAACATTGAACTTGGCAGTTGCAATTAGACTTCCCTTATCGCGAGATATTTTACCATCATTATAAAAGTACGACAAGGCGAAACGACCCAAGGTAACAATAAGTTTTGGCGACATAATTCTTAGTTGCTCAGAAAGATAAGGCTGACAGGCTAGAATTTCGTCGGGAAGTGGATCGCGGTTTTGGGGCGGCCGGTGCTTTATAATGTTACCTATCCAAACATCTTCTCGTTTGTAGCCTATTTTTGTAAGCATTGTCTCGAGTAATCGCCCCGCCCGCCCTACAAAAGGTCGGCCGGTCAGGTCCTCCGTTTCTCCCGGCGCCTCTCCAATAAATACTAATTCTGAGTTTGGGTTTCCCTCTCCGGGTACGGGGTTTTTAGCGGTTTTACAAAGTCGACACTTTTCACACACTTTAATATTCTTTTCAATTTCCTTGAGAGATAAAACTTTGTCCACAGGTTTAATATATCAGTAATCGGGTAACAGATGCTACATCACTTTGTTTAAATAGTTTACAGGTACTGGGCCTCTAAATGCGGCAAAGATAAGTCCTAAAACAACAAACGCCATAAAAAGCCAAAATAGCGTAAACACAAATGTTGCCAAACCCCACCAAATTCCTCTTTTTATTCCCACGAATATGCAGGGGAAAATCAAAAAGATCCCAATGAGTCCTACAAAAAGTAGTGTAGCAAGAATCGGCAATACCGATATAACCTCCCCAGCGCTAGACCATGAATCCATTGCCCACGAATTTACCATTCGGGTAAAGAAATAAGCTAAGAAGATGAGGATCGTAATAATTGATGCTGAAACAAACCCCGCCAATGCTGAAATAGTCAAGTTAATACCCGTGTGCGATGTATTAACGTTTAGAGAATTTGAAACAGCGGGCTTCTTATTGAGTGTCCTAAAAAGTCTCCAAATACCAAAACCCAATGCCAACAATACTGTCGCCACTACCGCTACAGAGATTATAATTGTACCCGCATATAACTTAAATCGGGAATCAGCATAAGAACCCTTAACTTTGTAAGAATCCAAAGGCATTAAATTACTGGCGTTTTTATTGACCGTACCGTAGCCAATATTACTCATAGCAGTGTCGACCGAAGTATTCCTAAAAGACGCCCCCACGGACATAGTCTTGGACGACTCAAAAACCGATGCCGATTCCTTAAAATAGTCAACATTACCTTGAGCGCCCTTTATAAAGAGATCCGAATCCGGGGAAATTCCCACCCGCAGATTTCTTATAGTATCGTCAACTTTAAGCGTTTCAAAGTTATAGTCGTACGCGCCAAAAGCATTCTTTTTAGCAAAACCAAAAGCTCTAAAGTACAAAAGAACACTTCCGGATTTTTGCGAAGCTAAAGAGTCAGGCAATTCAACGGTTAAAGTGTCCGTAGCAAGGGCGGTTTTAGCTTTTTTGTAGGTATTGGTACCATAGTAATAATCGGAGTAATTTGGTTCACCGTATTCCAGGCAGGGATATTGGTACAATGGGGCGACGGCGGACTTGTTGTAGTCATACCTTAAACAAGTTTTATCCCTAAGAACCTGGTAGACTAAAATTCCTTCCGGTTCGACTTTGGGAAACCTTAAAGTAAGTTCTTTTAGTGGGGTATCACCGTTATTGGAAAAAAGCACCCGCAAAAACACCACCGCCTGGCCATTTCCTCTAAAAGTTACGGAATAAGCGTGATCCTGACCAAAAAACGGATTAAAAGTATCGCCACCCGGATACGGAGGCATTTGTTGTATCGCCACTCCGTCGGAAACTGGCGCTATCGTAGACTCGTTAAATGTCGCGCCGTAAACACCTCGAATATAAACTAGTGAAACACCAAAAATAACTAGCAAGAAAGTTTTTCTCACAAACATAATGTACCTGCGAGGTTTAAAAATGTCAAATTCAGGATGACGCTACTATTTAGGCAGGTAATCTTTAAGGTTTGACGCGTCTATAGTAACACTGGTCGATTTACCTTCCACAATCTCTTTTGCCACCTTTCGGCAAATAGCGTCGAGCGTTCTATTCAAACTTCTTATTCCGGAGTCAAAACCAAATGGTCGCACAATACTTGGCCACAAATCAGGGTCGATAGCAATTTCCTCCGGCCGCAAACCTGATTTAGCAATGACTTTAGGAAAAAGATAATCTCTACTAATGGCAATTTTTTCCGGATCGGTGTAGGACGACATTTTTATAACCTCCATCCTGTCCAAAAGAGCAGTGGAAAGCGTGCCCAAATTGTTAGCGGAACAGATGAACATCACATCGCTTAGATTTACGGGGAAGTCCACATAGTGATCCCTAAATTCAATATTTTGCGCCGGATCCAAAATCTCCAAAAGGGTTGCCATAACATCGGCGCGTAAACCTGATTCGCCTGAAGCTTTCTCGATCTCATCCAGAAGGATTACGGGATTCTTAACCTGGGTTTTTATCAAAGCTTTGATTATTTGACCCGGTTCCGCCTCCGGAAAAACCTTGCTCCTGCCACGCAACTCCAACACAGAACCAATAGCTCCCATAGCAATTCTTACAAACTTTCGCCCCATAGCATCGGCAATAGATATCGCAAGCGTGGTCTTTCCAATTCCTTGAAGTCCTACAAGAAGCAAAATTGGCGAACGTGCTATCACATCCTCTCCCTGCCTCTGCATCAACTGCATGGTGGCTAGATACTCCAAAATACGCTCCTTGGTAGTTTCCATGCCAAAGTGGTTTTTATCCAAAAGTTTTTTAGCCTTCTCCAAATTAAGCTGATCCTTTGTTATTGCCACCCAGGGAATTGACGACACTGTGTCTATATAGCGGGAAATAGTGTCAAATTGCTCCGCGTAACCTCCAGTTTGCGCCATTCTGTTGAGTCGATTCAACATTTTATCAATGCGCTCCTTTAACTCCACGGGCATTCCTTGTATTTTTGCGACTTTTTGGGAGAGCGACTCTAATTCTGCGAATTCAAATTTCTCTGCTTTTTCTGTGGGCACAAAGTCATTATATATTGACTTTTGAAAAGTGTAAACTATAATGCAAATTATGGTAAAATTGAAACCAAAAACCCGAAGTTGGGAGGAACTGGAGGAGATGCTCCAGAAAATGGGGGAACGACTGGGAGGGATCGGTAATAACCTTGGCGATGTAGCGGAGGATTTCTTTTACGACGGCTTAAACACTAAAAAACGCCTTGGAAAAATCCACTTTGACGATGTGGCAAGAAATGTTCATGTTAAAAAGGGCGAGTACGATATTGTTCTTTACAATAAAGATTCTGTGGGTATTGTGGAGGTTAAGCACAAAATCCACCCCGAGGATGTTAAAAAATTTGCGCAGATAACAATTCCGCTGTTTAAAAAGGAGTTGCCACAATACGCTCATCTTAAAACTTACGGCGCGGTAGCGGGACTTTCTGTTCCAAAAGATTCCAGAGAATTGGCGGAAAAGTTGGGTTTGTTTGTTCTTACGCAATCAGGCGACTCTTTAAAGACGATAAACAGCGTAGAATTTGCCCCTAAAGCAATGTAATCATCGTTCCGTCATCCCAAAATCTGCTCAATAGTGGCATCAGCGAGGATTTTCGTAGTATCGTAGATCTTAAGATTTGGGTGTTTTGGTATAAGAAGTTGCAGATCTGTACAAGCAAGGACTATGCAATCCACCTCTTTATTTTGAAAGCCTCCGATTATATTAATAAGCTCTTCTCTATCTCTATTGTTCTGTTGACCCAACACCAAATTGTGAATAAATTTCCCCATCTTCTCCTGCTCAAAATCGTTTGGGGTTACATACATAATCGATGCCGTTCTCCTCAAACGCCGTTTCGTAAAGCTTATTTTTAATAGTGGCAGAAGTAGAAACTATTACCTTTAAGAAATTTTACTGTTTCTTCAACTATGTTTAAAACCGGAACTTTAACGGATTTTCTGATCTCTTCAACAAAAACATGGAGTGAATTACACGGCATGACAATAAAATCCGCGCCTGTTTTTTCTAATCTTTGAGCCTCTTTGATGAGGAAGGTGGAAAATCTTTCAAGCCCTGTATTCCTTACTATCGCATCTTCCTCGATTGCATAAGGCAACGGAACACTATATATAACTATCGCGGGTCTGCTGGTTTTATCTTTCTTTTGACAGGAAAAAATCAGATCCAAATAAAATTCGGCGGTTGTTTCCGAACCTAAACCTCCAATAATTCCTACGGTTCGCATGGTGGACTATCTCCTCTCAAAGTTTCTGGGGCGGCGGGGACGATCTCGATCGTTGCCAAAGTCACGAGGGCCTCTGCTCATGGGTCTGCTACTTCGGCCACCTCTTCCGCCGTCGTCCCTAGAATAGGTACTTGGCTGATAACCGGGTTCCAAAGCTTTTTTAGAAAGAGAGACTTTGCCATCGTTGCCAACCGCAATAACCTTAACCTTAACCACATCGCCCTCTTTAATAACATCTCTGGGATCGCTAATAAACTCATTGGACATCTCGCTCACATGCAAAAGTCCGTCTTTACCGGGTAAAATATTTACAAACGCGCCAAAGTCCACAACCTCTCTAACAGTACCGTCGTAAATTTCTCCTACCTCAACTTCTTTAACAATGCCCAAAATCATCTCCACGGCTTTTTTAACCATTACCTCGTCGTTGCCTGAAACCGCAATATCTCCGGTATCCTCAATGCCCAAAACACATCCCGTTTTTGCTTCAATTTCTTTAATAGTCTTTCCGCCACCACCAATTACCATGCCAATTTTTGCAGGATCAATTTTTACCGACATAACTTTAGGTGCATATTTACTAACTTCTTCTCTAGGCTTAGCGATGGTTTGCTCCAAAACATCAATAACTTTAAGACGAGCTTCTCGCGACTGCTCAAAAATCTTTGGCAAAAGGTGCATGGGAATTCCGGGCAATTTCATATCGCTTTGAATAGCGGTAACTCCGGTGCGTGTTCCGGTCATTTTAAAGTCTAAAAATCCAAAGGCGTCCTCCATGTAAGCAAGGTCGGTTAGAATAACATGTTTTGTAAAATCATCGTTAGTAATAAGTCCTACACCCACACCACCGACAATGTCTTTAATGGGCACTCCTGCGTCCATAAGAGCCAGGGTGGAGCTACAAGTTGACGCCATGGAACTGGACCCGCTGGACGATAAAGTCTCCGACACCAAAATTATCATGTAGGGGAAGACGTCTTGCTCAGGAATCACAGGCCGCAAAGCTTTTTCTGCCAACATGCCGTGTCCTATCTCACGGGAACCTGCACCACCCATCTTTCCTGTTTCTCCCACCGAAAAAGGCGGGAAGTTGTAATAATGAATAAACCTCTTAGTACGCTCACCGTACATATTTTGTATAAAAAGCTCCAGAGAAGTGGAACCCAAAGTTGCCACAGTTAAAGTTTGTGTAACTCCTCGGGAAAATAGGGCACTTCCATGGGTTCTTGGCAAAATTCCCACTTTAGCATTAAGCGGTCTAATTTCCAAAGGTCCACGACCATCCGGCCTTTTATGCTTCTCCAATATAATTTCCTGCAAAATCGTTTTTTCCACCTCTTCAAACGCTCTTGCCAAGTCGCTCTTTTTATATTTGCCGGCAAACTTTTCAAACATTTCCGCCTTTAACAAATCTTGTCGCTCTTTAATCTTCAACTTATCAAAAGAAGAATCCATCATCTCCAAAACCCTATTCTTAACTAAATCCGTAACTTCCTTAAGCATTGTTGAGTCGACCTTTTTAGATACATAAACATATTTATCTCCGTTGGGATTAACTTCTTTAGCAAACTCATTTATCAAGTCAACCACCGATTCCAAATTTTCTCTGGCAAAATCAATAGCTCCCAAAACTTTATCTTCCGGCAAAATGTCCACTTCCGCTTCCATAGCTAGGAACTTTCTGTCCTCACCAGCAAAAGAAACCATCATGTCTATTTTGGTATCAGGTCGACTCTCATAAACCGGGGGACATAATACATAGAAGCCGTTTACATAGTCGACTCTTGCCGACACCATAGGACCGTTCCAAGGAATTTTTGACGCGTGCAGACAGGCAGAAACCGCAATCATACTTAAAAACTCCGGGTCTGACTGTGGATCAAGCGACAAAACCGTACAAGCCACCTGAACTTCATCCATGTAATCTGTGGGAAATAGCGGACGAATAGCGTGATCAATAAGGCGCTTAACAATAACCGCGTCGTCCGTGGGTCTGCCGTCCCTTTTTACAAACCTGGAAGATTTTATTTGACCACTAGCGTAAAGCTTTTCCTCATAATTAACGGTTAAAGGAAAAAAATCGAGGTCCGGATTGGCAACGCCACTAACCACGGTGGCCAGCACAACTGTGTCGCCAAAAGAAGCCTTAACAGCAAGAGTGGCTTGCGCCGCCAATTCACCCGTTTCTAAACACAACTTCTTGCCCGCAAATTCAATTTCCTTTTTGGTTATGGAAGTCACTTCTTAAGTTTCTTGGAGGTCTTTTCAAACCTTTCGGGGTCTTTCTTTTTTAAATATGTTAAAAGCCTGCGCCTCTTACCAACCATCTGCAAAAGCCCGCGTCTGGAGGAGTTATCCTTTTTATGGACTTTTAGATGCCCGGAAAGACTATCTATTTTCTGAGTCAAAAGTGCTACTTGGATCTCGGGGGATCCCGTGTCTTTCTCGTGCAAGGCGTTTTTCTTTATTAATGCTTTTTTTACTTCTTTCTTCATTGCCATAACATTTTTAGTGTTGTAATCAACTAGATTTGAAGTTTACCAGAAAGCTGAATAGATTTCAAGGTCGACAAATTATCTTTACAGAAAAGACAACGCCGTAAGGTAGGAAGAAAGAGAAAATGATCTCCCTAAACCTTACGGCGCCGATGGCCGAACGAGCGGACAAAACACTAGCTGCGATAGACTTCGCGTCCACTCCCCGCCTTGATCTGAACCTCGATACGATCGTAGTGACGAAGAAGAACATTGATCTTGGGCAACAAGGCGCCGATTGCAGCTTGATCGTCTGCATACTGTCCACGGGCCTGCTCTCCGCCGTCTGTAAACGAGGTCCCTTTGTAACAACCGACGAACAGAATATACGTCTCCATCTGATTACCCTCCAAGAGGTATTGATATCGATATTATACCCTATAGTTTGCAAAATTGAAAGTTTCCTGATACAATACGCCTGTAACTCCTATTCTAAAGGCCTCAAAAACAGGCTTTACAGCGCACTTTGACATCCTTATATTGCGGAGAGTAATTGGCGGATAAGGAAGTTATCTTGTCCATCAATAAACTCTCTGTCAAACAGTCTTTAGCTAATCGATGTAAGAAAGGAAAACTTCCATGCAATTCGCTATAGTTACGGAGTACGACCCCAGAACTCAGACGGGCACTATGCGCCAGGACGGAGTGAGTCTACTAGTGTCCTTCCGTCTACAAGACAGGGGGATGTTCGAACCGGATAGGAGGGAATCTGACTCTCTCTGGTTCCGCAGGAGCAGTGTAAAAAAAGTACGCATCCCCGTACCCGGAGACCGTATTGTCTATGATGAAAGCTTCCGCCACCGGGGGAAAGGGGCACAAGCAATGAACTGGGGCTTCCGGGAAGACTACGACCGAGCGAAGAAAAGAAGCATCGTGTTTTCGTAACAGATGACATACCTAGACTTTGACAGAGAGACGGCGGAGCTTGGTAACAAGCCTCATCAATAGAACTCATCAAGTTCCGCCTCTCTCACAAGGGCATTTACCAAAGTGTTTTTGTGAGAGAAATCTTACAGATTGTTTCTATTTCGTGAGATATTTGAAGATATTTTTGTTGTGCTCATCCAAGGTTTTTGCGTAATGGGTTATACCTTGCGAATCTGTAAGATAATAGTAATAATCCGTACTCTGATAGCCAATGACTGCTTTAATTGAACTCAGACTTGGACTGCATATAGGCATGGGCGGAAGACCTGCCATCTTTCTAGTATTATAAGTGCTTGCTTTATTCAGATCGTCTATTGTTAAATTCTTAGGCCACCAGACCCTGTTACCATTTTCAATCTTTGGGGCCACGGCATATTGGACGGTAGCATCGGCACCCAGTGGCATATCTTCCTTAAATCTCTTAATCAAGATTCCCGCTACAATTCTTCTATCCTCATCCTTAATGACCTCGCGTTCCACAATTGAGGCAATAGTTATCACCTGATTTACTGTCGGCAGTCCCGTTTTACTGACCGACTCGTTAGTTAGAATGTCGCTGGTTTTAGCATTATAATTACTCCGCATAGCGTCGATAATGCCCTCCTCATCAGTATTACTATTAAACTCGTAAGTATCGGGAAAAAGTGTACCTTCCGAGGGAAGTGCTAAGTCCACGAATTTGCTGTAGCTCACATTTCCAAATTTAGACGAAGCTTCCTGAGCGACCTCTTCAACGCGCCAACCTTCTAAAAAGGTTACTTTGATATCACTCCTCCCTTGTTGAAAAAGTTCCGACAGCTTTTTTATATTGTATCCGGCCGGAACCGTGTATGTTCCTGCCTGTAACTTTGACTGCAGATTGTTAGAAATCAGATAAAAATTAAAAAGAACTTTAGAATTAATGAGTCCTTCGTCATAAAGCCTTTGGGATATTGACAATGCGCCTTCGCCTTTTTCTATAACAAAAACCTTCTCCGCATCAGATTGAGCCGGTCTGTTTAAGGCTGTGTTGTAATAAAGATAAAAAGCCACTGGTAATACTATCGCTATAAAAAAAGCTCCAACAGCTGTGTATAGCGGTTTTTTCTTTGGATCCAGCTTGTGAAACTTCTTCTCGTCGACAATTGATTGCGTCTGATTTTGTTCCATGTCGAACCATTATATCCTAAACGGAAAAATGTTTTTTGCAAGCAATATAAGGTAGAATAGCGTTGCAGGAAGCAGGTTGACCGCTCTTTGTGCAAACAAGGGGAGGAAAGTCCAGACCGCACAGAGCAGGGAATGGGGCGTAAGCTCCAGCAGGAGACTGCCGGTCCCAAAGTTCAAAAGGACTTAGGGTGGTGGTTGAATTAACAACCTCCAAGAGCAACAGTGACGATTTTTTTGCTAACTCGTAAGACATGCAAAAAAGTGAAACGGGCAATCCCACCCGCGGAAATCCACGAATTCGCCATTTAAGCTGGCTCGGCAAGGCGTAAAGATGAATATTAGATAGATGGTCAACTAAAACAGAATCTGGCTTACTAGCTTCCTGCGTGATTTAAAATCCTTTTCACTATAACATAACCTACCATAACGCAGGGAACAGCAACAACGGTTCCCACGATTCCAAAGAAGTTTGTAAAGGTAATAACGGCTATAAGAATAACTAAGGGACTGAAACCGGAAACTTTTTGCATAATTCTTGGCACTAATAGGTTGTTCTCTAGCTGTTGAATTACGATACAAAGTCCCATCACCATAAGACCCTTAACGGGCGACTGGGTGAAGGTTATAGCTGTAACAATTATGGCAGTAATAACAGGACCAATCATAGGAACCATTTCTAAAAGTCCCGCAATTACAGCAAGCGCTAATGCGTATTCAACTCCAATAGCAGAAAAACCTGCAAATGAAGCAAGTCCAACCACTAACATAAGAAAAGCTTGACCTTTAATCCACTGTGAGATAGACACTTCAATTTCAAAAATAGTTTCTTCTATCTCGTCGCGTAATTTACTAGAAAACAAGGATAGAAGTCGCGCTTTGATATTTTCCCAATCCAAAGACATATACAAAGATAAAAAGAAGACAGTAATTAAAACTGCGACATTAGAAAAAACTGAGTAAGAAATGGAAATTATATTTGAGGTTACTTTTGAAACTTGAGGTAAAATGTCCGATACAGAAAAACCAAATTGTTCCAACCCACCCAAACTTTGCGCTATAGTAGGAAGATTAGCTATAAGCGTTCTAACCTCTTTTATTAACGGGGGAATACCAACGGTAAAAATTCCTATCCCAAAAAGAATAAGTAGAATGTATACAAAATAAACCGCAAATCCACGTCTCACTCGTCTTTTAACTAAACGTTTAACCGATTGCTCTACTGCAGTTGCTATAAGAAGGGAAATTCCCAGAATAGCAAAAATCTTACCCATCATAAAAATCACATAACCAGCCAAAACTGCACCAGCTAGGACCAACACCGTTTTTACTGAAACAATAATATTTCTATCCATTTAGTTCTGATTCTCCATTTACCAATGATTCTACTATTGAAGTCACACCCGCGTCAAAGTTTTTCTGGAATATATCAAACCATCTGATCTCCGGATTTCGTTTAAACCAGGTCTGCTGCCGCCTTATGTACGCATGCATGTCGAATTTGGCTCTTTGTTTGGCATCATCTAAATCCGTCGCGCCGTTTAAATAATCAACCGCACTTTTATAAATTAGTCCATTTAATCTATGCGACTTGGGAAACTGAGTTTGAATTAGCTTTACTTCTTCAAATAATCTTTCGTTAAAAATACTGTCGACCCACCCGTCAGCTCGTTGATAAAGGATTTCGCGTTCCGCTGTCAAACCTATGTAAGTCGCCTTCTCAAATATCGGAACTGTTTTATTCGCATTGTCCGATTTTTTTACCTGGGAGACTTTTTCTATCGCGCGCAATAGTCTAGCGGGATTTTTGGTATCGATAGTTTTATATATCGATTCGTCAAGCTGCCGAAGTTTTTCTGCCAATTCTTCCGTGGACAACTTTTCCAAACTTTTTCTTAACTCCATATTAGGGCCAATACCCTCAAGTGACGCTCTATCCGTAACAGCGTCAATGTAAAATCCCGTCCCTCCAACCAAGAAAATATTTTTCCCGTTGCGAGAAACCCGCGGAAATACTTTTCGACAGTACTCAGTGAAATCATAAGCGGAAAAATATTCGTCGGGATTTACTAAGTCGTAACCAAAAATATCCACGCCGTCCACATTCCACCTGTCCTCTCGTTGCTCAAACTGTCGATTGCTTTCCCCGGCCGGAATCTTGCCAGTCCCAATGTCCATGTGTCGGACAACCTGTCTTGAATCCGCAGAAATTATTGCTCCATTAAACAGTTGGCACAACTTTATCCCCAAAGATGTTTTTCCGGTACAGGTAGGTCCCAGGATGACTATTACCTTACCTTCCATTTTTTAAACCTTCCCGCCAAATTTTTGTTAAGTAAGCGTGCCGCCACTTTTTCTCTTTAAGGGAAACATCGTCTTTATAAAATTTCTCCGCGGGCGTACCTTTCCGTGGAGAATAAATGGAAATAAAGGCAACTTTAAATTTTACCTTCTTAAACAACTCCACGGTATCCATAAACTGCTCGCGGGTTTCTCCAGAAAAACCCACAATAATATCTGTTCCCAATTCAATATCAGGTATGGCTTTTTCGATGTCTCTAACCAAACTTATAAATTCTTCCACGGTGTGGCGCCGGTTCATTTTCTTTAGCACTTCGTTATTGCCGGATTGCACTGCAATATGCAGATATTTAGACATTTTTGGAAGCTTCAAAACCTCAATTAGCTCTTGTGTAAAATCAAACGGATTGGATGAAATAAACGCTAGTTCCTCTAACCCGTCTAGCATTCGAACCTCTCTCAACAAATTCGCAAAGGGGGTTCTTTTGCTGTCGCCTGATCTAATTTTAAACTTTTCCGCCATCCCTAACCCCCAAGAATTTACATTTTGCCCACACAACATAATCCGCTTGTATCCTCTGTCAATAAGATTTTTTACATCCCGCACAATGTCATCGTGACTGTGCGAAACCTCCTTACCTCGAGCATAAGGCACTACGCAATAACTGCAAAAATTGTCGCAACCGGTGGAAATATTTACATACGCAAAATCCTCACCTTCCACTACCGGAGTAATAGTTTTTAAGTCGACCTTTTTAGAAAACGACAAAACATTGGGCAAGTTATGAATATCTGCAGGACTAATGTACGCGTCCACCCAAGGCATTTTCTTCTTTAGCTCCCCAAGTTCAAGCCTTTTTCTTTCCCCCACCGCCGAACCCACCATACATCCCGATAAAATAATCGTAGGTTTTTTTCCGGAGTCGGCCAACACCTTTTTGATCATCTTTCCCATCCCATAAATCTTATCCTCGCTTTTTTGACGCACAGAACAGGTGTTTATTATTAAAAGATCGACATTTCTTAAAACCTCTTCCAATGCATCATCCCGAAGCGCAGTATCATTCCGTACCGACTCGTCACCCCGATCCGCCAGAACAAACTTCTCAAATCCCAACGCCTCCACAATTCCTCCCATAGTTCCGGAATCGGCAATATTAGCCTGACAACCAAAGGTTTTTATGTAATATTTTTTGGCAAAATTCATAAGTCAAAGAATTATACACATAACCGAGCTTCCTAGTTTCTTTCACATGGCTTAAGATGCCTCTTTGTGTATCTCGAATATAGTAGAAACTGAAATCTACATCGTAACAACAACCAAAAACCATTGCTGGGAATGGACCCATCACACTCTTACCCCAAGCTAAGGTGATATCATTCGTAAGTGCTGAATTTTGAAGAGAAAGATCTTAATCCCCAACAAATTAAAGCCGTACAGCATTTTACAGGACCTGCGTTGGTAGTGGCGGGACCCGGCAGCGGAAAAACGCGGGTGCTTACTCACAGAGTCGCTCATTTGATACAAGAGCATGGAGTGTCACCGGAAAGAATTTTGTGCGTAACTTTTACTAATAAAGCATCAAGTGAAATGAAAAATCGGGTCGACAAACTGCTTAGCGCCCAGGATTCTCTTTACTGGTGCGGAACTTTTCACTCTATCTGCGTAAGAATTCTAAAAAAAGACGGTAAAAACAACGGAATTTCTCCAAACTTTTTAATTTATGACACCGATGATTCCGAATCAATCATAAAAAACATAGTTAAAGAGCTGGGATTGGACCCAAAAAAGACCAGTCCACGGGCGGTACTTGGCACTATTTCCAACGCAAAAAACGAGCTTATCTCCCATGAGCAGTATCACGCTTACGCTAGAGGAATTTTTCAAAAAACGGTGGCGCAAATATATCCCCGCTATCAACAAACACTGGCTAACAATAACGCCCTAGACTTTGACGACCTGCTTTTCGAAGTCGTAAATCTTTTCAAAGCGTCGCCGGAGACTCTAGAAAAATATCAAAAACAATTTGAGTTTATTATGGTTGACGAATATCAGGACACCAACAAAGCGCAGTACCAAATTACCAAGTTACTTTCGCAAAAGAGCCATAATCTTTATGTAGTGGGCGACATGTCGCAAGCTATTTATAGCTTTAGAGGAGCGGATTACCGAAACATTTTAAATTTTCAAAAAGACTACCCAAACGCGCAGATTTATCATCTGGAACAAAACTACCGCTCTACGCAAAATATTTTGGACACGGCAAAACACATTATTAAAAATAACACTTCGCACATCTCCTTAAATTTATGGACCGAGCAAGGTGCCGGTGAGGCACCTTCTTATTACACCGCGGAAAGTGAAAAAGACGAGGCAAAATTTATTTGCGATGAAATTCTAAAAGCCAAAAGGTCGTACAAAGATTTTGCCGTCTTGTACCGAACTAACGCCCAATCCCGAAGCATGGAGGAGTCACTCATTAGAAATAACATTCCGTACAGAATTTATGGCGGACTTAAATTTTACGCGCGGAAAGAAATTAAGGATATTGTTGCCTACTTACGCGTGGTTCATAACCCAAAGGACTCGGTGTCGTGGGAGAGAATTATAAACGTGCCCCCAAAAGGAATTGGCGACAAGTCTAAAGAAGTTTTAAAAAATAACGGATGGGTGTTGGAAGAAGTTGTTGCCAGAACCAAACTTCCTTTTGACAACTGGATAGAAAAGTCGCCGGAAAGATCTACTCTAGAGACCATGGATGAAATTATAAAAGTTGCGGAGTACTTGGAATACTTAAACGACGGCTCGGATGAGGCACAGTCCAGAATTGAAAACATCAAGGAATTAAGAAGCGTGGCCTCGGAATTTACTAATTTGGAAGAGTTTTTGGAAAATGTGGCGCTTATAGAGAGCTCAGATAAACCTGGCCACAAGAGTGAAACAGATAAAAACTTTGTTTCCCTTATGACTATACATTCCGCCAAAGGTCTGGAATTTCCTATAGTTTTCATTGTAGGCATGGAAGAAGGACTTTTCCCGCATGCGCAATCTTTGGGAGAAATGGCGGAACTAGAAGAAGAGCGCAGGCTTTGTTATGTGGCGGTAACTCGCGCCATGGAAAAACTTTATTTTAGCAACGCGGGTTTGAGAATGTATTTTGGAAGTATCCAATCCAATCCGCCCAGCAGATTTTTAAATGAAATCCCTAAAGAGATGTTAAAAATAATTAAGAATAAGAAATCGCCCTTGCCTATGAAAAGCAAAAATTTAAATAAGGATATGGACGATTATTTAAACGAGATGGATTCCAGTAGGAGAAATTTTTCATGGTAGAGCATATTAGAGCAAAAAAGTATCTGGGGCAAAATTTTTTAACTGACCCTAAGATTGCCCAACTGATGGTGGAAAGCGTCGATGTTTCTAACGGCGACCAAATTATAGAGATCGGCAGTGGTACGGGGGCTTTAACACAATCTTTAGCGTCGGTTTGCAATACCCAAAATGCCCACCTTACTGCCGTGGAGTTTGATATCGACCTCATTCCCATCTTAAAGTCAAAAATAATTGAAAATGCGAATGTAAAAATTGTGAACGCCAATATTTTAAATTTATTGGACGACTTTAAGATATCGGAAAACACCCATTTAAAAATAATCGGTTCACTTCCTTATAACATTACCTCGCCGCTCATTCATAAATTGATAAAAATCAAGCCGAGGCCGGAAACTTGCGTCTTCCTAATTCAAAAAGAAGTCGCGCAAAAAATCTGCGAGCAAGCGCCAGATTCAAGTTATCTTTCTGTTTTTGTTCAAACATTTTATAAAACGGAAATTCTAAAAATTGTCGACAAAAATCTTTTTTCTCCGATCCCCAAAGTAGAAGGTGCGGTTATTAAGCTCACAAGAAAACCGACCGATGAACTAATTCCTGACATTTCACGTTACGAGAAATTCCTTCACCACATTTTTTCCCACCCCCGAAAAATGTTAAATAAAGTATTTACCAAGGAGAAATTGGAAGAATACCAACTCGATAGTACAAAACGGGCTCAAAACTACAATTCAGACGTGTATTCGCAAATATTCAGTGAAAAGATGTAAAAGGGCCCGATGCCCTTACGACTCCGAGCCCTTTAAGCGGCTCGCCTTTCTAGAACGGACCGCAGTCTCTATCTAACCCCGCTATATTGCGGAATTGATACTTTAACTTATAATACATATTGAGAATTTATGCAAACTACAAGTCACATAGTTCAAACACAAGAGTGGGCGGAGTTTAAAACGGCTTACGGCACAGAAACTGTGCAGTGCGGAGAAATTTTTTACTCCAAGCACCAAATACCCTTTTCGCCCTATTATGTGGCGTATTGTCCAAAGGTTAATCCGTTTTCAATTGACTGGGATAGACTTAAAAAGTCGCTCAAAAACGAGAGCTGTGTAAGTATAAACTTCGATGTACCTAATGTTGTAAAAGACTCGCCCCAAGCAAAAAACGCGGAAACAATTTTCCAAAACCACTGCATTAAGTCGCCAAAAGAAACCTTTGCCAGTAGCACTGTAATTTTAAATCTAAACAAAACCGAGGACGAGTTATTAACAAACCTGCACTCAAAACATCGATACAACATGAAATTGGCGCAAAAAAACGGTGTAATAATAGAAAAAGCAAAAAACCTAAGCGACTTTGAAACCTTTTTTGAATTCCTCTACGCCACCTCTTTAAGGCAGAAATATTACATTCACCCTAAACACTATTATCAAAAAATCTGGGAAATCTTATCACCAAAAGGAATGTGCCACATTTTAACCGCAAAATTTAACGGCGAAGCGCTTTCCTCTTGGATGCTTTTTTCCTACAACAACGTACTTTATTACCCTTACGGAGGCTCGGCAGACAAATTGCAAAATCTGTTTCCCAGCAATCTTCTTGGATGGGAAGCTATAAAATTTGGCAAGGAGCTTGGTTGCACCTCTTTTGACATGTGGGGAGCGTGCAGAGACATTAACGACCAAACCGACCCTTGGTGGGGCTTTACCAACTTTAAACTTAAATTTGGCGGACAGCTGGTGGAATTCATGGATTCGTACGATTTCGTGGTCAACGCAAAAATCTACAAAATGTTTAATCTTGCCAACAATCTAAGATGGAAAATTCTAAAATTAATCAGATAGTAGATATCAGGCAATCTCCGCAGTGGGGTGAGTACCTTAAATATTTGGGGTGGAAAAAACATTCTTTGGGCGACTGTAAAAACATTTACTGTCGGGGGGCCGGGCCATTAACACTTGCTAAAATGCAACGACCCGTAAATTTAAACGCGAACGACTTAAAATATATCGACCAACTCGCCCAAGAAAATAAATTTGCGTTTGTTAAACTTGAGCCTTCGTTAGAACAAAGCGTCGATGATTTAACCAGTGCACACTACAAAATCAGTCAGTCGCCCCTGTGTCCGCCGTCAACCATTTTTATTGACCTACAAAACGACACCGTCACTCTGGAAAAAAACCTTAGCCACAGCGCCAAATACTCCATCAACCGAGCAAAAAGAGAGGGCGGACATGTAGAATTTTTTAATAGCCCTAGTGTCGATTTGTTATCCCAAGTTTATCCGGCTCTAAAAAACACCGCCATAAAACAAAAATTTTTTGTACCAAGTTTTGACGACTTAAAAACCAAGATCGACCTTTGGGGATCGGAGTGCCACATTGCCGTGGTAAAAAGCGTCGATAATGTTATCTGCGGAACAAAAATGTTTTTGGGCTTTAACGGAAATGTTTGGTTTATGCACGGCGGAACTTCAGAAGAAGGGAGAAAAACTAAGTTTGGCTACTTGCTTTTGTGGGAGTCGATCTTGTACCTAAAGTCGCACGGTTACAATTTTCTGGACTTGGAAGGCAAAGATGATAAAAGATTCCCCTCGTTTACCAAAACTTGGGGCGGATTTTCTCATTTTAAAGAAAGATTTGGTGGGATCGATATCCAGTATCCATACCCCGTGATTAAATACTACTCATCAGTTCTAAAGTTCCTCTCCCGTCTTTACAACTCCGCCATCCCTCTCTAAATGCCTTTTTGGGCAAACGGGCACAGCTCTTTATAATCGCACCAATCACAGTGAAAACCGAGAGTTGCGGTAAAGTCGCCGGATTTCATAGTTTCCACAACTTCCTCGGTCTTAGCAACCTGCTCCTTAATTTGTTCCAAAGTTTTATGCGAACTTACCTTCGTGACTTCCTCCACAAAGTAAAGAGTTAAAATCTCCGGCTCATATTTAAAATTTTCCCGCACACCCCAAGCGTACAAAGAAGTCTGCAAATCCTTGTCTACATCTTTTTGTTCCTTGAGTTTGCCGGTTTTATAGTCAATAATCTCCACCTTGTTTCCTTCAATTCTGTCGATCCTGTCCACCCGCCCGGTAAATTTAACTCCCGCTAGCTTTAAGGTGATGGTTTTTTCCAATTCAATAATTTTTTTACCTGTGCTTTTTTCTTTTTTGTAATACTCCTTAAGGAATTTCTCGCCCGACAAAAACCTTTGTTCCCTTTGTTTTGGATCAAGATAGCCCGTGCCGTCAAAATCTTTTTTATAAAGCTCTAACAGCCGCTCACAACTTACGTTTCCGCTAAAAATGTCTTCAGTGTGAAAGTCGCGCAAAGTGGCATGAATAGAATTTCCAAAAGTTAGCGCGTGGCTTGGCTGGGTAGGAATTTTAACTACATACGCGTACTTATATTTTAGCGGACAAGTTTGATACGCCGAAATTTGCGTGTAGTTTACGTAGTCTAGATAAAACGCGTGACTTAAACTTTGCTGCTTTCTGTACTGCGAATCAACTCCAAACATAGTTTGTGTTTCTTCGTTCTGTGTTCGAGCGACTTCTTTAGAGACTTTTATCCCTGTTTCTCCAATAAATCCCGATTGGGTGGTATCTCGCTTACCACCATAATTGGTGGCATAAGTTAAGAATAGGTGCTTCTTTGCTCTCGTCATTGCCACGTAGAAAAGCCTACGCTCTTCCTGTAGATGTTCGTCTCCGATTGGCAAAGTTTCCTTAATTAACTCGTCTGGTATTTCAATTAGATCTCCTCTTTCTCGTGACGGGAATCTTCCGGAAACTAGATTAACCACAAAAACTGCCTCATATTCCATACCTTTGGCAGAATGAGTTGTGGAAAGAGTGACGGTATCAATATCTTCAATTTCCGCTTGCGCAGGATTATCTCCAGCTTCGGTCATAAGGTCCAGATATTCCATAAAATCCAAAATGTTCGGCGTGGTCCCGTGATCTCTATAGTAATCACTCTCAAAACTTTTAACCTGATCTAAAAACAAATTGAGGTTTTTAATGGCCAAGAGATTCTCCGCAGTCTCCTCCTTAGTGTAGGCATCCAACATTCCTGTAGTGTTGATCGACTTGAAGATAAAACCAGAAGGAGAATACTTAAGCATTTCTTTTTGAAAATCAGTGATTGTTCCGACTAGACTTTTTACATTCTCACTAGAAGAATTTTTTACGCATTCCCAAAAATCTATCTTTTTGAATTTAGAATCAGACAATATTTTTGAGATGTCCGCGGGTAAAACATCAAATACCGGATTACTCAGAACCCTATATAGGCTCACTCCATCCATAGGGTTTGCCAGAATCCGCAAAAATGCCAACACATTTTTTACCTCATCTTTATCATAAAGCCCTCTATTACCAATCAATTGATAAGGAATTTCTTTGGCACGCAACGCTAGTACAAAGGGGTCCAGATGATTATTAGCCCTAGCCAAGATTGCAATATCCCTATACGACATTTGGGGATCCTGAGAAAGTAATTTCTCAATTTTGGAAACAACAAAGTCAACCTCTTCGTCCAAACGGGAAAACTCATAAACCTGAGGAACAACTTTACTTTTCTTGTGTGCAGAAATTAATTTCTTACTAATATTTAATTTTGATTCCAATGTGTCGGGATTATTATTTTGAATAAGTGCGTAAGCCGGATCTAAAATACTTTGGAATGAACGATAATTCTTTATTAACGTGATCATTTCCGATTTTTTGAAGTCATCTTTAAATTCCAGAATGTTAGAAACCGCCGCACCCCTAAATTTATAGATAGATTGAGAGTCGTCCCCAACTACCATTAAACTTCTCGCGGATTCTCTTAACGGGAAAAGTAGTTTTACAAGCTCGTACTGGGAAAAATTGGTGTCTTGAAATTCGTCTATCATAATGTATAAAAACTGCTTTTGATACTTTTTAAGTGTATTAGGTCGGCTTTTAAAAAGTTTTAGGCACCATAAGATTAAATCGCCAAAATCCATATAGGAATTTTTGATCTTTAACTCCTGATATTTTCTATAGAACGATGCAAGTTCAAACCATCGTTTCTTTTCACCTTCGTCACCAGAAAAATTTCTTGCGAATTTTCCAAAAGTCACGTCATCGATACCTTCATCTTGAAGTCGCGATATAAATTTGAGCATTGCGGAAATAAACTTAGTGGGGTTTCCCAAAGGCCTATAATAATCCAAATCAAAGTCGAAAAGATTTCTCCTCACTAACAACCACTGTTTGGGATAAGAAAGAATTTGATAACCAATGTCTAACCCAATCCCCAAACCCTCCTTCTTCAAAACCCTGTCTGCAAAGGAATGAAAGGTGGAAACCCATGGCTCCTTATAACCCAAGGGCATAATGTCGCCAATCCTCTCCAGCATTTCATTAGCAGCTTTTTCGGTAAAAGTTAGCGCCAAGATAGAATCCGAATCTACACCTTTTTCCTGAATAAGGTATTTTATCCGCTCAGTAATTACACGCGTTTTCCCTGTACCGGCGCCCGCCACCACTATAATAGGACCTTTTTTGTGCTCAACCGCCTTCTTTTGGTCAACATTTAGTTCAAAGCCTTTTGCCACCTGTCAATTATATCAGCAACAATGAGGTATAATTCTCTGGTTATGTTTGGAAAACTTTTTGACTCTAATGAGCGACAAATAAATAAATTCCGCCCGATGGTGGCAGAAATCAACAAACTGGAGGAATGGGCAAAAGCGCTTGATCAGAACCAGATGATTGAGCAAACCAATCAGTGGATTGCCGAACTTAAAGACAAAAGCGACATCGAGCAAAAGGAGCATCTGAACAAAATTTTACCTAAGTCCTACGCCTTGGTGAGGGAAGCAAGCCTAAGAACCCTGCAAAAACGGCACTTTGATGTGCAACTTATGGCAGGAATGGTTTTACATCAAGGCAAAATTTCCGAACAAAAAACCGGAGAAGGGAAAACCTTAACGGCTACTTTACCCCTCTATTTAAACGCCCTTACCGGTAAAGGCGCCCATTTAGTAACTCCCAACGATTACCTTTCACGGCACGGCGCGGGCTGGATGGGTCCAATTTATAGCTACCTGGGCCTAAAGGTCGGAGTAATTATGCAGGAGAGAGCTTTTGTGTACGATACGGAGCACAACAACCCGGAGTTTCAGGACGAATACGCCAAGCATCTTAAAGAGTCGCCCAGAAAAGAAGCTTACCTGTGCCACATAACTTATGGAACCAATCACGAATTTGGCTTTGATTATTTGCGCGACAACATGGCCAGAAGCACAAACGATGTAGTTCAAACTAATCCTAATGGAGAGTACGGGGCACATAGCTTTGCTATTGTGGACGAGGTGGATTCAATCTTAATCGATGTGGCCAGAACTCCTCTCATAATCTCCACCACAGCTCAAAAACCATCTGAAAGATACAAGAACGCCAATCAAATTGTGAAAAATCTAATAAAGAATCAGGATTACGAGGTCGATGAAAAATTTAAGACTTCCACTCTTACCGACCTTGGCATAAGAAGAATTGAAAAAATGCTGAGCGTGGTAAACCTTTACGAGCAAGATTTTGAAATGGTTCACCTTTTGGAACAAGCCCTTACCGCCAATTCCCTTTACGAGAAAGATAAAGACTATGTTGTTAAAGATGGGCAAGTAATTATCGTGGACCAATTTACCGGGCGACTTTTGCCCAGCAACCGCTATTCCCATGGACTGCACCAAGCCTTGGAATCTAAAGAAGGGGTGGAGATACAACAGGAATCAAGAACTTTGGCAGAAATTTCTTATCAAAACTATTTTAGAATGTATAAAAAACTTGCCGGAATGACGGGCACCGCGGAAACCGAGGCCGAAGAGTTCTTTAAGATATACAAACTCGAAGTTTTATCAATACCTACCCACAGACCGTGCGTAAGAAAAGATCTAAACGATGTTATTTACAAAACCGAGGCGGCCAAATTTAAGGCCGTAGCCGACGAAATTGCCGAAAAGCATCAAAAAGGTCAACCGGTATTAGTTGGTACAACATCCGTGGAAAAAAGCCAGATGATTCATGAGCAATTAAAAAGGCGGGGAGTCAAGCATGAAATCTTGAACGCAAAAAATCACGAAAACGAAGCTTTAATTATTGCCCAAGCCGGTAAAAAGGGTGCGGTAACAGTGTCCACCAATATGGCAGGAAGGGGCGTGGACATCATTTTAGGCGGAGATCCTTCCACCCCCGAGGAACAACAAGAAATAACTTCCCTGGGTGGACTTCATGTTATAGGAACCGAGCGCCATGAAGCCAGAAGAATTGACAATCAACTTAGAGGTAGGGCGGCGCGTCAAGGAGACCCGGGTTCTTCCCGTTTTTACATTTCTCTCCAAGACGACTTAATGCGCATTTTTGGTGGCGACCAGATGAAAAATCTCATGGATCGTTTTGGTATGGAAGATAACACCCCTTTGGAGGCTGGCCTTGTCAGCCGCTCTATTGAAAACGCCCAAAAGAAAGTTGAAGGTTTTCATTTTGACAGCAGAAAACGCGTAGTGGAATTTGATGATGTTATAAACATTCACCGAGATGTGGTTTACAAGTTGCGTCGAAAAATCCTGTCCTTCACAGAGTTAGCAGACGGAAGCACTCGTAATTTACCTGAACACATTAATGAAAATTCCGATTGGCTTATTAATAAACTAGCGGAAAATACCGATTTTACACAAGAATTTTGGGACAAAATGCAAAGCGGTTTTGGAGAAATTCCCTGGCACCTAATTTTTGCGGAAAGCTCCCTGCCCGTTATAGACATAAACTGGATGGATCATCTGATCGACATGGAAAACCTGCGCGAGTCTACCGCCCTTAAAACCTACGCCCAACGGGATCACTTAGTGGAATATAGAACGGAGGGTCACGGAAGGTTTGAGCTTTTGGTTAAGCGAATTTACAACGAAATTTGGCAGAGACTGCAAAATATAGAGACACAGGTTAGCGGGTCGGCCCTCAAAAAACAAAATGATAGTTTACTGGCCATGGGTCCAGTGACCTATCAACACGGAGAACTGCAAAGCGGAGTAACCGCCGAAGACGACGCTCCAAGGGGATTTAAAGTGGAAGAAGTAAAATCCGGCGGACCTAAAATAGGCCGTAACGATCCGTGCCCCTGTGGCAGCGGTAAAAAATTCAAAAACTGCCATGGGAAGTAGGAATATGATCAAGCCAAAGAAAAAATTCATGCAGTTAGCGATTAAAGAAGCTGAAGCGGCACGTCATCAAGGTGATTATGCGGTTGGAGCGGTTTTGGTAAAAGGCAATAAAATTTTGGCAATTTCCAGTAATCGTAGTAAGCGAGATGAAAGTCCAATCGCGCACGCAGAAACGCTGGCAATAATAGAAGTAAGCAAGATTCTGAAAAAAAGACATTTAGAAGATTGTGTTCTATACTGCACTCATGAACCGTGTCCAATGTGCGCCAGTGTAATTGTGTGGGCGCGACTGAAAGGAATCGTATATGGCGCGCGGTATCAGGATATGAAAAGATATAGAGAGAAAAATGCCAATCATCATTATCTTTGGCGAACAATCGATATTCCAAGTAAAGAAATATTCACCAAGTCGACGGAAAAAATTGAAACGATAAAAGATTTTATGAGGAAAGAATGTGTTGCATTATTCCACAACGAATAGTTCCTACTGTCACGGAATATGAGAAAAATTTATTATCACAAACTTATACGAGATGGCATCACCGCCAAAATGCAGAAGTTAGGTATCGCATTTGAGGTTAGGAAGTTGAATAAAAAATCATACGAAAAAGCTCTACTGGCGAAGTTAGAAGAAGAAGCTGGTGGCATAATAAACGCTAAGACCAAAGAAATACTTGTGGATGAGCTTGCCGACATTCTCGCCGTCATAGAAGAGATAAAACAATTAAAGAAAATTAGTAGTACCGAACTTCACTCTATTCAGAATGTAAACATGGAGACGAAGGGCGGTTTCGCTAAGCGGTTATGGCTAGTGTGGTCGGAAGACACCGAATATAAGACAAACGAAAAGCGTGGGAAGAAGTAAATGACCCACTTTGTAGGGTGCGGATCTACTAAAACCCTTTTACTTTATACTTTGTCTCGACAAATTTTATCTCCTTAAATTTTGTTAATTCAATAGACTCTTCAACACCGTCAAATAAATTATCCAGCTTCAGAATTTCCTTCTTACTGAGCCATAATAAGGCTGTTTTAATCTCTGTTACATTAAATATTCAGGGGTCTTACCTTTCCTTCGAGAACAAACCAGCAAGACGCCGACTTTTGGTTGCTTTTCGACCTTAGCCTTTTCCGTATCAAAACGGTTGGCGTACTCCTTACCTGTCATAGTAAGGGAATATTTTCCTTTTTCGTTTTTCTCCACTAAACCCAAAGCCAGAATACGATTAACATGAAATACAAAATGATCGGATGTTAATCCTTCAATATTCAGATCAGAAAACCTAGCTTCAGTTTTGAACAACAAAGTATTTAGAATTTTGGCTTGAACGGGGTGTAATTCCAGCTCCATAACGGCAGCTTACACCGGTTGTTAGTTATCGTCTAGTAAAGTTAACTTTAGTAGAGCACCGGCATTGATTATTTTTTACGGATAGATATATTGGGCTCGCGACCGTAGTTAGGGAGTTTTACCTCCTTAGCTGTTATTTTTCCAGTGGCAAAGTTGAAAGTATTGGCAATTGCCGATCCAATTTTTAAACCGGTAAAAGAGTCGCCTGGGCCTTCAAAGTAGTCAATAAAAACATCCTCGGGTTTTAGATTGTGCGCGGATAACAAATCGGCGATAGTTTGCACCACATCAAAGTCGCCCCCCTTATGCTCCAAAACTACTTCATTCTTGTAAAGAGTGACTTTGTTTAAATAGCGTTTCGAAGTGTCGAGATATATTTTGTACATAGTAGATTGCTTCGTCACTCCGTTCCTCGCAATGACGGAAGTGTCCACAACGACGAGTCGTCCGATTCTTCCATAATTATACGCCTAGTATTCTCGTCGATGGTTGTAAAATAAAGCTTTAAGACATTCCGAGGCAGGAAATCCATTGCCAGCTCGGGCCATTCTATTAAAACTAGAGAATGTGACTCCTGCAACATTTCCGGAAGTCCAATGTCCAAAACTTCTTTTTTTGAGGTCAGTCGATAAAGGTCCACATGATGGATGGTGTCGATGGGATTTCCCAGTGATTTTTTGTAACGTCGATGAATTACAAAAGTAGGGCTTTGTACGCGGGAGGCAAAACCCAAAGCCTTCACCAAAAAAGCTGTAAAAGTGGTTTTGCCTGACCCTAAATCGCCAAAAAGAGCCAAAACCATTTCCGGCTTAACCTTCTCCGCTAGGGTTTTAGCCAGTTTTTCAGTTTCTGTGGTAGATGTGGATAAAATTTCCATATTAAAAACGCGCTAAGCAAGGCGCCCGCTAAGTCTATTACAACATCCAACATTTTACCACTTCTTAAGGGTGTAAATAGCTGATGGTATTCATCAAACAAACCATAAAGTCCGGATAAAATTATCGCAATGACGAAAGAACCGGTGGCTCTATATAACGACGCGCATAGAACCCCGTAAATTACAAAATGGACGATTTTTCTGCTTGACCTGTCCACACTCTTATCCTGTGATATCACCATGTTGGATCTGGATGACGACCAAAACAAAAACACACAAATTGCCAAAGCGGGAAACCATTTTTTAACCAAAGCCATTAGGTGATTTTAGCAGACCGTAAAGAAAAAAGGCAGGACTCAAGTACCAAAGATATATTTTTACAGGATCGTTGGGTTTGCTATCGACAGGCTTAACCACATCAACTACTGATTCTGTAAGCGTGTTCTCATCGCCAGAGGTTTTTAGAATATTCTCATTTAATAAATCCGTATATTTTTTGTAATAAGCCGTTCCCCAAATCTTTTTAACGGGCGTTTCGTATTTTTGACCGGTTAAAGTGTCGTAAATATAAAAATGCAAAGACGCAGGTGTTTCCAAACTTTGCACTCCAATAAATCTTAGAGGTATTTCCTCCTGCAAATAGGGAAGCTGACTATTAAAGTCCGTTATTCCCACAAACTTTTTTAAATCCTTGTTATAAATTTCCACCGCCCCCGCGGAAATATAAGGTTTAACCGTGAGTCGCCTTTGCCCCGCCATATTAAAATCCTTGATGTTCCAATTAAATTGAATGACAACTTCCTGCCCATCCCTTAAGACATTTTGGGGTAGAAGAAAGTCAAAAGAGTAATCTGAAAGCGCGTAAACTCGCGGACACGAAAGCACGGACAATATAATCGATGCTGTAACAATAAGCGAAAAAGCTAAACTAATAATTTTCTGCCACGCGTAAATCAACACACCAGCAATTTAATGGTCGGCATTAAAAGAGTCAAGATCTTGACTTCTAGTTTCACTAGAATTTCCCGCCACGACGCTATCGAATATGCAGATAGTAGCTTATTACCCCACCCCCATGATCAATAGCCGCGTAATTTAAACCAACACCGTAACAATTCTGTACGCTTCTTACATAAATCCCATCCGCCGGCGCGTATATCTTTATGTTGTCGTCAACCATATCAATTCCGGTGTGAATACGATCCGGCAGGTATCGCCCAGACCACGGGGTTTTACCAAATCTTTGAGTAATTCGCGGGCTTTCCATAGGCCAATCCCAACTGCCACCACCAATTTTCAGGTTTGCACTGGAATAGTTATTGATATCTACTAAAACTGTCTTTGATTTCAGATAGTTTTCCGCATTAACTACAGAGCTATTTTTTCTTACTTCAAAATGCAAATGTGCACCCGTGGAACAATACGGGCGGCCGCTATTACCCATGTAGGCTATTACATCGCCTTTCTTAACCTTCTCGCCATTGGAAAAGTTGATTCCGGCAACAATACCCTGAATAGCTTCC
>JBBAAW010000003.1:0-61708 GCA_041658075.1 Patescibacteria group bacterium | reverse complement strand
TCTCTTCTTCTTTGTCATACTTATGCTCAACCTGTTTACTTATTTCATGGTAAGAGGGTTCCTTAACCTCAACAGGCTGAACCGGCCTCTGAACCGATGGATGAAGAAAGTCATTTATATTTTCTTTAGTGAATCTATGTCTCCCTGTGGCTGTTTTTACTGCGGCTTGAATTTTGTTTTCATCTAAATACCTGTAAATGCTTCTTAAACTAACTCCTAGTATTTGGGCGACCTCTGTTGAAGTGTATAGTTTTTCGTTAAAAGCTGTTTCTTGCATAACTTAATACACTTTACATGATAAAAATATCCTGTCAATATGACAGAATATGAAAGTGAGAAGATTTAATAAATATTCTTCAAGAAATTTGCGCAGTTCTTCCAACTAAATGTTTTTGCTCTTGCCAAACCCGCCAGCTTTTTATCCGTAAGACTCATTTTATTCTTTGGATTAATAACATAATAAAGGGCTTTTTTTATTGACTCGACATTATTTGGGTCGGCAAAAATGACGGTGTTTCCACCCACCTCTTTCATAGGCGCAATACTGGATGTTACAACATTACATCCGCACGCCATAGCCTCTAAAACGGGCAAACCAAAACCCTCATCTTTAGAAATATACAGTAACGATAAAGCACCTGAGTATAAGTTAACAACATCATCGTCATTCAAACGGCCAAGAAACTTTATTCTACCTCCAAATCTAACTTTCTTCACAAAATCGTAGATAGATTCGTAACCTTTAATACATTTTCCTACTATTACATAATCGATATCTCGATTCTGACTCTCCTCTAGCAACAATGAAAATGCTGTAATCATGTTTTCCAAATTTTTCCTTTTGTTTAAAGTTCCCACGGAAAGAAAATAGGGTCTATCCAGCAAATACTTTTTTTTAGTTGCATTAATGCCCTCGGCGTCAGTTTTTTTATACTTCGACAAATCTACCCCTTCATGCTGTTTATACACGCTCTCCCTTCTCCAGGGAACGCGTGTCAATATCCCCTTATAGGTATATTCAGAAACTCCAATCAGCCTGTAAGAGAGTAACAAACTAGCGTAAAGCGGGTAACTTCTCATTACACTGCATGAAAAATCATGAATAACAGAGATTATTTTTGTTTGTCGACGGTGAAGAATCGGCAGGGTATGCCAAGTACATAAAAGTCTATCTGGCTTGTCCAAAAATGTCGCTCTAGCTAAGCCAACTTGTACCCAGGAAACCTTGGAGTCAATTACCTTATACCTCCATTTTCTCTTTTGTCCGCAAATATCATCCCAAAATAATTTGGAGGGCTCAACTCTAAAATATAAAAGGTACTCATTTTCTGCATCTGTAACCGCAAGATTTTTAAGCACACTGTACAAATAATTTTCCGTTCCGGTCCGACCTTCCTCTGTAAGATGGGAACAATCTACTCCGATAAGCATGTGTCAATTATATACCTCTTTTTGATGTATAATCTCTTAGATGACAGACCAGTTCATAGCAAATGTAAAATCAATAAAAATACCTAAACCCAGCAAAGAAATTTTTCAAATGGCGGTTACAGCCGTATGCCTGTTAGCTCTCACCACAGCCATTTTCTTGTATGCTGGAGGATACCGACTCAAAAAAGACAAGGACACCAGCATTGTTCAAATAAGGTCCACTGGCATGGTAAGCGTAAAATCCATTCCGCAGGGTGCCAATGTCTATATAAATGGAGTCCTAGCCACTGCAACTAATAACACTATACCCGGCGTGGAACCGGGAAAACACCTATTAAAGGTAGTAAAAAACGGATTCGCCGTATGGACCAAAGAAATTGAGGTATTTCCCGAACTTGCCACTGACATTACTGCTGTCTTAATTTCCCAAACCCCCAGGCTAGAGCCCTTAACCAATACAGGAGCAAAAAATCCTACTATCTCTCCCACTTTAACCAAACTTACTTTTCTTTCTGATGATGCGGAAACCCCAGGGATTTGGGTAGTTTCTTTGTCCGAAGGTACCCTTAGCCTTTTTAAATCAACTCCCAGCGTTGTACTAAAAGATACATCATTAATTAAGTACTCACAGAGTAAATCGCTTGAATGGTCGCCGGATGAAAAAACTCTACTAATTCAACTGAACAACAAGAAATATCAGCTTTTTAATCTGGTCGATAAAACCGTGCAAAACATCTTGCTAGAAACACAGGTCGAAGTTGTAAGAACGGGCTGGGACACCGACATATTGGAAAAACGCAAAGCCTTTATAGAAAAACTGGATATCCCGCAGGAACTTCAGGAACAAGCAGTGTCCAAAGACTCTATTTGGGCACCGGATGAAAAAAAGTTTCTCTATAAAAAGCTAAACGGGAATCAAATTGAATACCGAGTCTACAATTCGGAAAAACCCTTGCCGGTGGGCGAGCAAATCGATGCAGTAGTTTTTACCACTAACACAACCGACCCGCAACCTCAAATAAGCTGGTATTCGGATAGTTTTCATCTAATTCTCACAGAAGGTGATGTCGACGCCAACAAACGGGGCACCATTTACATAATTAGGATTGACGGCACTAATAAAACGGAAATCTATAATAATACTCTTTACTCCAACAAGGTGTTTGTAGCTCCGGGAGGCGACAAGTTGGTGGTTTCAACCTCTTTTAAGTCTTCCGGTCAAACCGATCTTTATACTATTGGGATCAGATAACACGTTGATTACTTTTTACATTCACTAACTTAGCAATAACCACTAACCTGTTTAGTGTGGTCCCGGGAGGGTCGCAAGTTTGCATAGTCAGCAGAGGCTCTATAACCGGGCGTGTTAAAGCGTAAGTGTTAAAACCTTTGTAAACTTCTTTATTTACCACGCGATATTCAAAATCGCTCTCCTCATAAAAAATATGCACCCTATCCCCTGCTTCAAGCTTTCGTAGCAAGTTAAAAACCTGTGCATACTTGCCTAGTTCCCAAAAGTTTAGTGACGAATGAGCAAACAGATAAACATTTCCCGGTTCTTTTGATGGGTAGGAGGAACTTGATGCATGAGCCACCCCGTACTTGAGAGATTCTCGATAAGCAACTTCGTCCGACACCGCTACATCCGCCACTACGGGTGCATTTACCCCAATTTTTTCTATAACGATACCAAACTGCCTATCAACAGGCTCTACTAAGATTGGTTTAGATGATAAATATCGTGCGAACACACTATCCCTTTGGCCACTTCCGCCAAGTACAAATTCCTGTCCCTTTTTTTGCTTTAAAAAGTACCAAATCTCGTCGCGCAAATAAGGCACTACTGCTAATAAAACCAACCCAACACCCAAAAAAATCAGTGTATTAGGGAAAACAGTCCAAAACTTTTTTTTAAAATGTGTAAGACTCATATTCGCAATGATGCTGTACCTATTGTATACTCAAACTGTGCCCAAAATCAAAGCAACTTTAACATTATTGACATTGCTTATCTTTTCCTTGTCGATCTTTTTACCCAATCAAAAAGTCTTAGCGGAAACGCCTGGAATGGCTAGAGGCACCTCCACTAGTTTGCAGGTAATAAACGAGGACGCAAAACCTGGTCAAATTGTAGCCCATAAAAACGGCGAATTTACGCTAACCAAAGAGCCCTTTGACACCGAAATTTTTGGCGTGGTGGTGGAAAGCTCGTCCCTAAGTTTGGTTGACAACAATGAAGATACAAAAAGTCGACTCATTATGCAGGCAGGCGAAGCGCAGGTTTTGGTATCAAATTCAAATGGCGACGTTAAAAAGGGCGATTATATAACATCATCCGGTGTTGCTGGGATAGGTCAAAAAGCTGACAAAACAGGCTTTGTTATTGGTAAGGCTTTGGATGACTATAATCCCGCCGACCCAAATGTACCCGGGCTTGTTTGGTCCATTATTGAGCCCAAAACCGCCTACATAAATAACAATGTCAAAACTAATCTGCTTGATGCCATAAGATCAGGAGCGCTGTCTCCCCTCTTAAACCCCGTGGAGTCGCTAAGATATATTTTAGCCGCGTTAATTGTGGCTGCCACATTTATCATAGGATTTTCCACTTTTGGAAAAAGCTCGGGACGGAGCATTGAAGCTATGGGCAGAAACCCTCTGGCGCAAGGTAGCATTAGAACCGCCATGATCTTTAATATGATACTTTCCTTTGGCGTTATGCTAATTGGACTGGCTCTGGCTTACTTGATACTGGTGCTTTAGACAAGCGTCATTCCGTGTGATAAATTAACATCATGAACTCTAACCTGCCAATAATTGCCCTTCTTTTAATTCTGCTCACAATTTTTGCCTTCTTTGGCTTTCTTCTTGTGGCTTTGGCATCAATGTACGACAGAAAAAAGAAAGACGACCAAAATGTCCGCGATCAAGCTTACAGAAGCGCTTTAGTGCTTTTGGAAGAAGCAAAAAATAAGTCACTAAACATCATTAAAGAGTCCAACGAACGCGCCAAAAGAATGATAAAAGAAACGGATTTGGCGGTTGACGAGTCAAAAGAATTTGTGCAGAAACAATTAAAAGCCGCTGCCACGGAGTTTAAGGACGATGTATTAAAAGAAGCGGAGGAATTTAAAGTCGAACTGCATAAAGACGCGCTACGGACGGAACAGGAGTTGCGCGACAAAATTGCTAACGAATATCTGTCGGTAGAGGCAGATCTAAAGTCATACAAGGAAAAGCGACTCAAGGAGATGGACCAAAAATCCTTAGCGGTAATTGAGGACG
Source organism: Patescibacteria group bacterium (assembly GCA_041658075.1). Taxonomy (GTDB): domain Bacteria; phylum Patescibacteriota; class WWE3; order UBA101185; family UBA10185; genus JBBAAW01. Next base: position 56,992 of record JBBAAW010000003.1, on the reverse strand, counting down.
TGGTTAAAGAATTTTTTGCCAAAACCATGAAGGTTGAAGATCATTTGGACTTTATAAAGCAAATGTTAGAACGGCACAAAAAGCCTTTTGAAATTGAGGGTTAAATTTTCTTGATCTACATTTGGTCGGGGACCGCGGACTTGAACCGCGAACCTCTGCTACCCGAAAGCAGCGCGCTAGCCAATTGCGCCAGTCCCCGTTATTCTCCTCATTTTCAAAGTGGTGCCCCCGGAGGGAATTGAACCCCCATCTAACCCTTAGGACGGGCCTATTCTGTCCGTTGAACTACGGGGGCTAGAAATTGACATAGGTATAATAGCAAAGATTAACTAATTCCACCTAATATTTAAGATCCCCAGTATTATTAACAAATACGCAAGTGATATTGCTAAAACCAAACCTACAAATAAACCTTTAACAAAATGTCTGGATTGGCTAATCGCCTGTCCATTATATGAAACCCTATTGTCTATTGTGTGAGGACTTGTATCTTGGACATGCGTATGGTGTGGGTTGTACGTGTCCAATATATTAAGTATATTGTTATCGTGGCTTGGTAAAAATATCTGCCATGTGTCCAACTCTTTATAACCTTTGAGTTTTCCTAACTCCAACATTCTATATACTGTCTTGTCGGATTTCCCCAACATCTTGGACATTTCTTTAACAGTAAATGGTCCATTTGACATCATAGCGCGGGATTTTAGCATAATCGGCGGCAGATTTCAATAGTCTTCGCCAAATCCATTAGTGTTATAACCTTTGGCCTGCAAGTTAAAGGCCTTGGCGTAATAACCGTTATTACCCATTAGAAAGTTGTGCGTGCCCTGCTCTATAATCTCCCCGTGATCTAAAACGATAATTCTATCAGCATTTCGTACTGTGGAAAATCTATGGGAAATTATAATCACGGTTTTCTCCTTAAAAAAGTCGTAAATTTTATTAAAAATATTGTATTCCGACACCGCGTCAATAGATGCGGTAGGCTCATCAAAAATTACTAAGGGGGCGTTTCTGTAGAAAAAGCGAGCGATTGCTAACTTTTGCCACTGACCGGTAGACGGGCGAATACCGCCCTTAAATTTTTCACTTAGAATTTGATCAAACTTATTGGGAAATTCTTCAATAAATTCCATGGCGTCTGCGCCTTGGGCTGCTAGCCGAACAGCAACACCATCAACAGGTTCGTTGGGATTGCCTATAGCAATATTCTCTTGAACTGTTAGATGCGGATAGCTATTAAATTCCTGAAAAAGCACCCCCATGTTTTGGTACCACGACTCTATCTTTACATCTATCAGTTTAGCGTCGTTTACCAAGATTTCCCCGGATATTGGCAAATATATACGACATAGTAGTTTTACGAGTGTTGTTTTCCCTGCACCATTATGTCCTACAATGGCAATCTTTTCACCACTTCTTATTTTTAACGACAGATTATTGAAGATCAATTTTTCCGAATTGGGATATTTAAACGACATATCTTTAACCTCGATTTCCGGCCCCTTGAATAGTTTTGGCAAAACAACATGCCCGTCTTCAAAAGCAGGTTTGGTAACAAAAACCATATACAGCTCCCTAAAACGAATGGAGAACTCAAAAAGATTGTTCATCCAATCGAATGTTTGTGTTAAAGAGCGCTGAAACATATCAATCATCCTGATGTAAAAGAAAACCTGACCAATGTTTATCGCTTTAGCAAGGTATTTAGCAAAAAGATAAAGGTAGCCAAAATACGACGCGGTGTCGGCTACTACAGAAAAGATAAAAGACGAGGATAACCACGACTTACGAATCTTTAACGCCTTGGAATTAAAAAAATCATAAAAAGTCCTAAATTTATTGTCCAAAAAGCCCTGTGCCTTTATCACAGAGATCTCCAAAAGATTTACCGAATTAGAAAGAATGTTGGCATTGGAACTGGCCTTCCTCCTACCTTCCGTATTTGTATAGCCCCACGACCAAACAAGAGATCTAAACCTTCTGTCCACTAAAAACCTCGGTATGGAAAGGATAAACATTACAAGCATAACTAAGGGCGCTATTTTAACAACAATTATAATAGAAATTATTAAAGTAAAAAGACTTTTTAAAAACTCAACTGTCTGTTGAAAATAATCCGAAATATTGTTAATGCCGTCTTGCGCTCGTTGGAGCTTGTTGTTCATTTCAGGACCCTCTAAAATCTGAATACCCAAAAACTCTAATCTTTTATAGTAGCTACGCCAAACCTCCGACGAGGTGACAATGTCTAGACCTCGGCGGCAATACATTCTAATAAAACTAAAGCCAGTAAAAACTAAATTTAACCCTAGGAGAACTCCAAAGTAAGGGTACAGATCGTTTAACTGCGTTCCACCTTTTTGCGCCAAGTCTATAACCTTGTTTAATATCCCGGAAAGTACATAAGCGTTGGCAATTCCCCACAAAGCGTCCAGCAAAGCCGAGATTAAAAAACCCAAAGTCAGCTTTCTGTTCATAGTGATCAAATAAACAAAAATCCACTTGGAGATGTCCCAAAACTCGTTTAGACTCACCTTTTTATGGTCGTACTGATCTTTCATAACAATCAATAATACACCATCGTGTTAAAATTGTCAGGGTAACGGATTGTAATAAGCTCCCGTAGTTCAACGGATAGAATTTTGGCTTCCGAAGCCAAAGGTGCGGGTTCAATTCCCGCCGGGAGTACCATACATAAATATGGCGGAGGGGGAGGGATTCGAACCCTCGTTCGCCTTGCGACGAAAATGGTTTTCAGGACCATCGCACTAGACCACTATGCGACCCCTCCATACTCATTATTGTAATGTTGACTTTATTGGAAAATCTAGTAGTTGTAAAGGTCCTCGTGAATACGCTTGTAATCCATTATTTCCTGGGGTTTAAACCATAGCTTAATCTCCCTTTCAGCCTCTTCTACAGATCCAGATGCATGCACTAAATTGTAAATTGCCCTACCACGTTCATTTGCGGCAACTGCAGAATCTAAAGCAAAATCGCCCCTGATTGTCCCAGCGGGAGCAACAGAGGGTAAAGTAGGCCCAACAAGCATTCTAATATTCTCAACTGCATGAGCACCCTGAAAAACAACCGCCAATACAGGACCGGACTTTAAGAAGGCTAAATTCCATTTCCAGATCATCTCTCCAACCTTTCTAGGATCACCTGTTCCCAACTTCTCAACAGGACTGAGACCAAATTTTGCACAATCTGCAAGCGTTTTGTTCCCCATACCAATAATCTGTTCATCGGAAGTGGTGTAGTGACCTTCTGCTAAGCGGTCGTCAACTAAAACCATCTTCATGGCCACAATCTTTAACCCCGCTCTCTCAAACCTATGTAAGATCTCGCCAACAATACCTCGTTTAACGGCATCGGGCTTCATCAATACTAGCGATCTTTGTATCATAAGCAACATGTTAACACTCAGCTAGAGGCTAATCAATAGGTATATCGTCTATATTGTAAGAGTCATCACTAAAAATGTCTAACACAGCAAATCTGGACGGGTAAATATTCCGGTTTTCCAAACTTTGAGACACAACAGCACCGATAATGTAATGCTGCAAATCTTTTTTAACTGGATCGACAAGGTGTGAAAACTCATGCAAATCTCCCGCGATTATCACTCTAACTTTGCTGTTGCGAACTAGGTCTAAAAGCTCTTTGTTTTGAGCATAGACCACCTCATCTTTAACATCATCAATAATTCCCATAACTCTTGACACATCATATGTCATTAAAGGTTGTGAAAGAAAGAGAAAATCAATGCTATTTATGTTATTTTTAAACCATTCGATATTTTTAGGACTAATAGCAGTATAGTTCTTGCTATTGTCAAAATACATAAATTCAAGGTCATCTTGTTCCCACACTCCGTAAGTCTTTCCAAAAACTTTAGCAAAATTAGATTCATCGCGCGTTTCAGCAATATCATGATCGCCGGGTAGGGAAACATAATCAATCCCAGCCTGATCCATTATCTCCTTTGATTTTGCGAGGTCTGTCTCTTTCCCGTAGTCGGTATAATCTCCAAGAAAAACTATCTTTTCTACTTCTAAGTTTTTAGCCTTCTCCAAAGCCTTTTTCAAGCTTTCTAAATCATTATGGGAGTCGGAGAGTATGGCAATTTTTGAAACTACCTTTCTGCTGGTTTTACCCTCGGTAACTCTTTCTGTCGCCCCACTAGTGTCGTCCTTAGTAAAAATGTTCCCAATATTCTCAAGGGAATCTAGAGAGGTTTTTGCCATACCTAAAACAGATGCCAACTTCTCCATGGATGGGTCAATTTTAGAGCTTACGCTTTTGGGAACTCTGGCAATATAGAGATATCTCGCCGATTCCGCCACGATCAAAACCAAAACTCCTAGGACTAAGACGGCAGATATTATCCTAACTATACTAACACTCTTTTTTGACCTAGTATTTTTAAACAAACCCATGTGACACTCCAATCAATGCCTACATTGCCCAACAATGCCTACATTCTATCAACAGCATTTACTCCAAGTAAATATAAACCATTTTTTATGACTTGTTTAACTGACGCGGTAAGAAAAAGCCTAAAATCTTTAATGTCTGGCGTCTCCGCATTCAAAATAGGGGAGTCGTTGTAAAAAGAATTGAATTTTTGACACAGATCATAAAGGTAAACGCACATTAGATTGGGCGCATATTGTTTAGCCGACTGCATAACGACTTCCGGAAATTTGTATACAACTTTTAGCACATCCTGGGCAGAAGAGTTAATCTCCAGCTTTTTAAATCTCTTAACCGCGTAATCTAAGCTTTCATCGTCGATTATATATCTTGCTTTTTCCAATAAAGAATTGGTACGAGCGTGGGTATATTGAATATAAGGTCCAGTAAACCCTTTAACACTGAGGGCGTCGTCCACATCAAAAACGATATCTTGAAAAGTATCATACCTTAGCATGTCAAATTTAATAACGGCATTTCTTACATCCTTAATATTTGGAAAATCACCAAACCTGCTTTTTAATGACTCTTCAACCATTTCAATGAAATCATCAATTTTAACACCCACTCCCTTCCGCCCACTCATTGCTATTTGGCCTCTATCGTCTTCTTCTAGACTATAACCCAACTTAACTGCTGTGTTATTAGAAAGGTACACATGTCCGTAATTAATATGAATAAGGTTACATGACTGTTCTTTATACCCTAAATACCCCAACGTTTTCTTAACTGCGTCTATAGCATATGTCTGTTTAACATCTATTACGTCCATTACAATGTCAGAGGCGCTAAAATCTTTTTTATCGTACCCCACAACAACTGTTTCATATAGATCCTTGCCTTGGGATGTCGAAATAACTTTATTATATTTAAAATCTTTATTTAACAAACCAAATTTCCACATATGATATGCGATGTCTTTGCCTGTATAGGTAGGTACTCCGTTAGAACGGACGATTATTTTATCTTCTTCTATCCTATTGACGCTTTCTTCACTATTAAGTGTTGCGCGGCTACTATCACTCATTTTCACCAACCAACATCCTTTTGAATCACCTTCCGTTGCTAAATATACTCTTTCATTCTTCTTTAGTATTTCGAATGTTTCCTCCCACATGAGCATGTCCTTGATGCTTGATTCGTATACTATTAAATCGTAATCTATCCCTAAGGACGAAAATGTAGCCAGATTATCCTTTAGTATCTTTTTAGACAACTCAGATTGTTTTTGCGAGATTTCATTATCTCTGTTGTCCAGTTTTACGATTAAATCTGCTAACTTTTTCTTAAGATGTGTGTCATTGTCTATCATTTGTGAGATTTTCGCGTAAATATCCCAAGCATAATGGTCAAATTTTTTATATTGTGCAGAATCAAACCCCAGATTCAGCTCCTCCATACCCAAAAGTAAGGTAGATACCTGCACCCCCAAATCGTTTGAATAGTATTGAACCTTAACATCATAACCTACAAATTCATAGGCACGCTCCAGAAACTGCCCAATCACCGCGTTCCTTAAATGACCGATATGCGCAGCTTTATTTGGATTGACATTTGAGTGTTCCAAAGCAATTTTTTTACCACTTCCAATATTACCTGCACCAAAATCTTGTGCCTCCTTAAGAACTAGCAAAAGCTGAGATAACAGGTAGTTATTGGATAAAGTAAAATTAATAAATCCGGGTCCGGCTACAGAAATATCTTCAAAATAATCTTGCAAATCCGCATTTTGAAGCCACAGTAAAACTTCCTTAGCTAGAGTAAACGGTTGTTTATCAAAATTTTTTGCGGTCACTAAAGCTACATTAGTAGAGTAATCACCCCACAAAGGGTTTTGGGGATGTTCAACGCCAACTTGTGATAAATTGCGACCGTAAAGGTCGTTAAAAGCTTTTTTAATATTGTCAGAAATTACCTCGTCAATAAACATAAATTTAGTATATCACCCCAACACTGTAAAGGGTAATTGTGCCGTCCTTATCGGTTCTTTGCACTAAACATCCCGCATCAGCTAAGTCACGAATAACCTCTTTACTAGGATGCCCGTAATTATTCTTACCTACTGAAATTATGCAACGCGTGGGCTTTAATGCGTCGATCAAACCTTTACTGTTGTTATGTGGGGATCCGTGATGAGAGACTTTATACACATCCAAACCACCTGAAATTATACCTTTGCGTTTGTAATCGCTGATAATTTTACCCACTGGCTCTAGCGCATTTAAACCCGCATCTCCGGTAAGTAGTGCCTCAAAGTCCTGGTATTTTAACAGCATTACAAGAGAATCATCGTTTTCCTGATGAGTAGAATTTTTTATTGGCGGACTTAAAACATACAGTTTTACAACACCAAAATCTACAACATCCTCGTACGACAAATTGTCATAAATAGTAATATTACGACAAAATTTACTAAACCTCTCCAAGCCCCCGGCGTGATCACTGTCATAATGTGTAATAAACACTGATTTTATATTACAAACGGGAAAAGCTGACTGTCTAGCAGATAGATAATTAGACTGATAGTCTATCCCAACATCAATCAGGGCTCGTCCGTAATTAGGAATATTTATGACAAAAGAGTCTCCCTGTCCAACATCCAAAAAGGATATAAAAAACCTATCGCTTTGGGGTAAACAAAGCAGTATCCGCAGTAAATAATAGCCCACTATAAAAACTACGTACGGAAATAATTTCACGATTTGCCTCTCCTGTTGCCCTTATTAGACCGACTCAATAATTTTATTCCCAATAATAGTAAAAGGTAGTAAATCACCATCCCGTAAAAACTGAATCTAACTTGCAAAGACGCTGATTTGAAACCAGAAAATAATTCTGAAAACGACACAAAAAAATCCAAAAAGGGATATAGCAGTAAAGCTAAAATTTTTGTCAACAGGGGACTTACAAAAGCCAAAAACACCAAAGCACCGCCTAAAACTGTACACAGAGGTACTACCCATAAAACCAACGGGTTTGCCACTAAAGCCACCAAACTTATGGTACCAAAATAATAAGAAATAATAGGATTTACCATCAACTGTGCACTTAAACTGGTGTTAAAGTCCTCAAAAAGAGACGTTTTACTCTTAACACCTAGTAAGCGCCACACTTCCTTTAAGGCTTCCGGAACAACCATCACACCCAGTGTAGCCAAAAAACTTAATAAAAAGCTTACGGAAAACAACTGGTTTGGAGTTATACATAGTATGACTAAGGCTGAAGATATAAGAACTTTTATACCTTGCGTAGGGCGACCGTAAAACTTAAAAATTACCGCTATAGAACCCATTATCCAAGCTCTAACCGCAGGCACGCCAAATCCCGAAATTCCCGAATAAATAAAGGTACAAAATAACCCCACAATTAAGTTTTTAGCTTTATATTGTGAACCTAATACGCGCATTAATAAAGTAAATACAAGACTTATATTGTAACCGGAAACCACAACCACATGCACCAACCCTACAGTCTTCAAGATGTCGTTATATGTAGGAATGAGTTTAAAACGATTTTCTCCCAAAACCATACCCATAACAAGTTCGCTATGTGGGCTGGGTAAAACTTCTTGTATTTTGTCCGACGCCTTTAACCTAAACTTTTCCGATGCCAATTTAAAGCCACAATAAATCCCCTGCCCTAGGGATTTTAAACCCAAAAAACCAACACCGGTTTTATTATCCCGGATATTATTAGCCTGCGCACACTCATCCACAGGCGCTTGATAAGTGGATTCGAAGTCATTACTAAACTTGTCAATAAATGCCTTACTATGCCAATCAACAAACTCTCCAATTCGCCAAAGTGTCAGCAAAGTCAACAAAATAAACGCCTTGGTCTTCATAATTTGCCTAAAAAGATATAAGATCTTTAAGACTGTCTGCTAAGCTGGCAGATAGCCCGCTTTTTTCTTTAAATTCTTCAAACGACACGTAAGAACGATTTTCCACAATTCTTCCCGCAAAAGCCGGACCAATACCTGGTAATAAATCCATATCGGATGCTGACGCGGTATTCACATTTACTTTACTTTGACCGGATAAAGTTTCCGAACCGGTTAAAGCCGAACCCGATGACTCCAAAATCGCACTTACTCCCATGTTTTTAAGCGCTCCCGCCACTAAACTTGCCTGTTTGGAATCTTTAACAATACCCAAGCTCAAGGGTTTCAAATCGACATCACCCCCGTTAACTCCGTTAACATCCCACTCAAATGGAATATAAACCTTTTCCCCGTCTACCAAACTTTGCGATAAATTAAGGTTTTTACTAACCCACAAAGAACTAACATCGCTTGTAAACCCCCCGCCTAAAGCGAGTAAGTCAATTAGACGGGATTTTGCGTTAAGTGTGTAAACCCCGGGCTTTTTCACCGCCCCGCATAAGTCCACTTTTATTTCCTTATTACTCGACTCGGTAGCTACTACAACCGAATTGTCTTGCGATATCTCAACCTTAGCCGCCCCTTTTTTGTAGTCCAAAGTTATAAACAAAACCGCCAAACTTACTACTACGCTTACTGCAATAGTCGACACAAAAGGCTTTTTAACAAATATACTGTTAACCTTGTCAACAAGGGTTTCATAAAGTTTTTGTGGTTGATCTTCAAACACAACTCATAAATAACACAGGTTAAAGTAAATACAAGATGGTATGTTCTAGTTTGACTAGAATTCACTTCAACGACAGCTTCTGGGGCACGTTTCCCGCATATCTGACGATAGGTCACAGGTAGGCGCGTTAATAGTTCGTGAATACTTAGCAAGATAAACCTGCTATTTAACGCACATGAAAGTGTTTATCGTTAATTACGCGTGAATATCTAACACATATATGGCGCGTATTTAACACAGTTGTCTGTGTCGCTAAAAAGATATAAAATCCCCCCATGTCGCAAGAAAAAATTACTAAGTACGATCACAAAAAAATTGAGCAGCTTTGGAAAGAAAAATGGTACGCGGACAACATTTACGAGGCAGTGGACTTTTCCCCCAAACCAAAAAAATACATCCTAGCCGAGCTCCCCTACCCTTCCGGAAAATCTCTTCATGTAGGTCACGCCATGCGCTATACAGTTCCAGAGATGTATTCGCGATTTTTAAGAATGAAGGGCTACAATGTAATGTTTCCTATGGGATGGGACGCTTTTGGACTGCCAACAGAAATGTACGCCATTAAAAATGGCGTAAGTCCACAAGACGCAACAAAAAAACTTGCTATAGATTACAAAAAAGCTTTTATGGACATTGGCTACGGGGTGGATTGGAACCGAGAAATTAACACTACAGACCCAGAATACTACAAGTGGACGCAGTGGCTATTCCTAAAGTTTTATGAAAACGGATTAGCGGAATACAAAGACATGCCCGTCTGGTACTCGCAAACTGCCGGAATATTGGCTGACGAAGAAGTAATAAACGGAGAAAATGGAGAAAAGATAGCAGAAAGAGATGGCAGTAAGGTAGAAAGAAAAATGTTTAAACAATGGGTCTTAAAAATCCCTGCCTATACGGAAAAACTGCTGGAGGGGCTAAACCAAGTAGATTTTCCAGAGTCAATTAAAAGCGCTCAAATAAACTGGATCGGAAAAAAAGAAGGGATAAACATTACCTACAAAATAAAGGACTCCAAGGAGACAGTAACGGTTTTTACTACTAGACCCGACACAAATTTTGGCGCGACTTTTGTGGTAATCGCACCGGAACATCCGTTAGTGGAACGAATCATCAAGCCTGAATTTAAAACCAAAGTAATGGAGTATGCTAGAAAATCTAAGAACAAAAGTGAGCTGGAAAGGATGGAAGGAGGTAAAAATAAAAGCGGAGAGTTCACTGGAAGTTACGCAATAAATGGACTAAACGGGTACGAGATGCCCATCTACGTTGCTGACTATGTATTAATGGGTTTTGGTACGGGGGTGGTAGTAGGGGTTCCGGGACATGACAGGCGGGATTTTGAATTTGCCGGGCTTTTTAATTTACCTGTTGTAAGAGTTGTGGTTGGTGGAGATGGAGACACTTCCGACATTACCAAGATAGAACAGGTACAGGAGGATGAGGGAACAATGATAAATTCCTCCTTTTTGGATGGCATGGATATCCACAAAGCTACCCAAAAAATTATGGATTTTATGGTAGAAAAAGGGATGGGAGAAAGGTCTACCACCTACAAGATTCGAGACTGGATTTTCTCCAGACAACGGTACTGGGGCGAACCTATACCCGTAATTCACACACAAGATGGAAAAACCCAAGCTCTAGCAGATAGACTTTTGCCTTTGGAACTCCCCTATTCCAACGATTACACAGCAGATTCTTTTGGAACGGCGCCACTTGGAAAATTAAAAGCTTGGATAAAAACACAGGACAAAAACGGTCAGCCTGCAGAAAGAGAGTCTCAGACCATGCCAACGTGGGCAGGGTCGAGTTGGTATTTTTTAAGATACATTGACCCGCATAATGATAAAGCCTTTGCCGACTTTAAAAAAATGAAATACTGGCTTCCCGTTGATAAATACTTTGGTGGCGCAGAACACACCACGGTGCATTTACTTTATTCCCGTTTTTGGCACAGATTTTTATATGACTTGGGACTTGTCCCCTGCCCCGAACCCTATCAATGGCGTATGAATGGTGGTTTGATGCTGGGACCTGACGGAAAAAAGATGTCAAAAAGGCTAGGTAATATTGTAGAACCGGGAGTTTTAATAGAAAATTACGGTGCCGATGCTACAAGAATTGCGCTCGCTTTCATTGGTCCCTACTCCGATACTTACCCCTGGAACGAAAATACTATAAAGGCTATGTGGCGACTGGTTAAAAACATTTACGATCTTAAAGAAAAAGTGGTGTTGGGGGACGTGAAACAGGACGACGAATCAGAAGCAATTAAAAAGTCGTACAACAAACTGGTGAAAAATGTTACAGAAATGTGCAACGCTTTAAAAATGAACACGGCAATAAGTGAGATTATGATTTTTGTGAACGACCTTAAAAGGACAAAAACGGTCGATGTTGAAACCTGGAAGGGTTTTATAAAAGTAATTGCGCCCTTTATGCCCTTTGTGGCAGAAGAGTTGTGGCAAGAAATAAACAACTTCACTACGTGGGATAAGAACAACAGTATTCACTGGCAATCGTGGCCTAAGTTTGACAAAACGCAAATTCAAAACGTGGCGACAAGCTTGCCCATCATGATAAATGGTAAGATTCGCGGACAAATGACGACTACCCCCATCGACACTGAAGAAACGATCCGAGTAAAAATAGCCGAAGACGGAAAACTCAGAACGTACCTTCAGGACAAGGAAATTAAGAAATTAGTTTTCGTGACGGGCAAGATAGTCAGCATTCAAATTTAACAAGAAAGGTGTTTACAATTATGAGCACAAAGAAGGTAGGCAACGGGAAATACTATAGCGGCAAGTATGCAGACGCAGAAACAACCAAAGGCTGGTTTGTTGGGTCCTTTTTCCCCGAAGGAGATGCCCGTAAGACCGGTCAGATAGAGATGTTTTACACAGAACACAGAAAGGGCGACGTTCAACCGGCCCATCACCACGAAAAAAAGGTTGAATTACTGATATTCCTCGAGGGGCAGGCAGAGTACAGGGTCAACGACACCAAAATCGTTTTAAACAGCGGGGATTTTCTTTTTGTAGACGTCAACAATGTAATTTCAGGTGAGTTCCTAGCACCAACGAAGTTTTTTGCAATTCATTCCCCCAGCATCCCCACGGATAAAGTTGATGATTAACTAAGTCGTTTGATTTTTTCAACAGCTTCGGTCGATGAAACTTGCTCCTGGGTAACAAAAACCCCGCCCTACGGCGGGATTTAGGCGTCGAACAGAAATGTCAAAAGACACATCTGAACCGGCTAGCTTTACTACGCGTTAGCGCAGAGTTATTTTGCCTCAGCAACAGCCTCTTGCAAGATCGCCTTAAAGGCTTTGTTCTTTTGGAGGTCCACCAGCAAAGATACTATCTTTGGTGTATTAAGCCTGTAGTACACTTCCCTCCCCCTCTTATCGCTCTTTAAAAAGCCAAGTCCAGAAAGGACTCTAAGATGGTGAGAGGCAAGATTCTCCTCTACTCCAAGCTTTTCGGACACAACTCCAACTTTTTGCTCGCTCTCGGAGAGCATCTCCAAGATTTTAAGCCTGTTCTTGTCGGACATTGCTTTGGAAATTTTTACAAAATTCATCATACCAAGCATAATACTGCTTATAACATAAATGTCAATACCCATTAATTGATTATGGGTAATATTTGGACATTCATTCGTATTTATTTGTATTAAATAAAATATTAGGTCATATGTTTTTATATTGTATAGATTCGGCTAGATGCGCAACGGTTATTGCGGGTACAACCTCCATGTCGGCAATAGTTCTAGCCACCTTGATAATTTTGTAAACACTTCTGGGCGATAAGTTAAATCTTTGTATTGCTTTGTCTAAAAGATCCTCACAAGATACATTTAATGCGCAATATTTTTTAACCAAACTATTACTCATTCTGGCGTTTAAAGTTATACCATCGCCCTTAAACCTTTGCTCCTGAACGCGTCGCACAGCTTCTACTTTCTCTTTTATTTTGGGCGACATTTTTTCTTGCGACTTTAAAAACACACGCGACCCGGTAATTTGCTCTAAACTTGGGCTCCAAACCCGCACAAAAAGATCAATTCGATCCAAGATTGGACCTGAAAGTTTTTTTCTATATCTATCTATTTGCGGGGGTTTACAGGTACAAATAACTTTCCTGTCGCCCAAAAAACCACACGGACATGGGTTAGAACACGCAACCAGCGTAAAGTCGCACGGTAATTTAATGCTTCCTCTGCTACGGGAGATTGTTATAGAGCCATTTTCCATAGGTTGACGCAAACATTCAATTATAGGCGACTGAAATTCGGAAAATTCATCTAAAAACAACACGCCTTTATGAGCAAGGCTTATCTCGCCTGGACGAGGAATAAGTCCCCCACCCACCATACCTGAGTAACTTATAGTGTGATGCGGACTTCTGTATGGTCGCAACTTTTTGGTAAAAATATTCTGATCAAAAAGCCCACAGGCGGAATACACCTTAGCGACCTCTATTTCCTCTTCTGGCAGAAGATTTGGCAGGATGTGGCAAAGCGCTTTGGCTAACATAGATTTTCCGCTCCCAGGACTGCCTGTCATTAAAATATTATGTCCGCCACAGGCGGAAATTTCTAAAGCGCGCTTTGCCACATCCTGCCCTATTACGTCACTAAAGTCCACATCATTGCCGTTGCCACAAACGCCGTTTTCATCGTGACGAATATAATTATCATTACGACGAATGTCACGATAATTTACCAAGTCACATAAATTATTTATCGGGTAAATATTTACATCTTTAATATTCCTTACTTCGTCGTAACAAGAACTCGGAATGAACACATTATTTAATCCGTTTTCTTTAGCAAAGGTGGTAAACAAAAATACTCCCCTAGTTTTTCGCACATTCCCATCCATGGAAACTTCTCCAAAAAAGGCGCTATCCACTGGGAATTTAAAATCCTTCATGTAGCTAACAATCGATGCCGCAATAGGTAAATCATAGTAGGATCCCTCTTTTGGTACATCAGCAGGCGCCAAGTTTATAACAATCTTTTTTCCATGCGGGAACTCGTTAAACGCATTAATAATGGCGTTTTTTACCCTTTCTCTACTTTCCGCCACTTCCCTGCCCGCCAAGCCCACAATTTCAAATCCGGGCATGCTACGATCTAGAAAATTTACCTCCACATCAACATCAAAAGCCTCAATCCCAAAAAAATACGCCGACTTAACCTTAACCAGCATAGTATCTCCCGTCTTTCTCACAAACCTGCCCTATTACACTTAAGCCAGTAAGACATTTTAGGACATTCGCCGACGATATATGCAGTTTGGACGAAACCTCATCCGCGCTTAGGGGTTCTAAATAAAGCAGGTCTAAAATATTTTGCGGACTGTTGGTATCGTAACGAGGACTCTCGTCATGACTGGGGTTATCGTTATGACAGCTATCTTCGTCATTACTGTCGTCGTTTTTATCTAACGATAACCGCTTATTTACCGCACTAGATACATCGTAGCGGTAATTATTAGAGTCGCCAAAAGGGTTATTCGGAGTACCAAAATATAACTGCAGGATGTCGTTCGCACAGGTAACCATTTTTGCCCCATCTTTAAGCAGTTGCGTGGTACCAACAGCGTTTTTGGAATTTAGATTGGCAGGCACTGACAATAATTGTCGGCCATACTGCTTAGCATAACTGGCAGTAATTAGAGAACCACTCTCCTCCGCCGCCTCCACCACCAAAACGGCGTAAGAAAGCCCCGCCACAATGCGGTTTCTCTTGGCAAACATCCATCCCCCAAACTCGGGATTTTTGTAAAACTCGGAAACCACCAAGCCCCTTTCTACAATGTCCAGGTAAAGTTGCTCCTGATATTTAGGAAGAATCTGGTCAACGCCCCCGGCCATGACCGCAATGGTTGACCCTTCCACTTCTAAAGCTGCCTTATGCGCTAGGGCGTCCACCCCATACATAAATCCAGACACTATTGTTACACCGTAGCGTGCCACTTCTTTAACAATGTTTTTAACCACCCACTCTCCATACATCGTAACCGCGCGACTCCCTACCACACCTAAAGTGTTTTTAAAGAGTGACTCCTTATAATCACCCAAAAAATGCAGGGGGTCCGGTGCGTCCGGCACCTCATTTAACAATGGCGGGTACTCTAAAGACGCACGACTTATAGTCCCCACTTCCCTACCGCCAAATTCTTTACCGTCGTCATGCATGTTCCAAATGTATTCTCTTGAGGGACTTTGTAAAGGTGGTATTCTCTAGTTTGAATAGAATTTAGTATAATAGAGGCGTAAAACTATGGGAGATTTTATATCGATAGAAAAATTTATTGAGCTGGCGGTAAAAAAGGGTGTGGACTTTGGTAAAGGCGACCCCTACAACCGCCTAAGATACTACACCAAAATAGGACTTTTGCCCCATATGCAAAGAAAGGTTGAGGGTGGAGATGTAGTTGGACACTACCCTTCCTCTGCCTTGGATATCCTTTTGGAAGTCGAGAAACTTAAAGGTTTGGGTTTAAGTAATCAGGATATTGCCAAAAAAATAAATAGCCTTTCCACTAACACGGGATCCAGCGCTATAAAGCTAGCAAGGGTCCTAACTCCGTCACCCAAAATAATAAAAATTACCCTCTTTTCTCTTTTTTGCCTTATGGTTTTTGCGGGTTTCGGCTTTTTACCCATTGGAAAGTCAAAAACGGATTTAATACAAAGAACTTTGGAGCTCGACAAGAAATACATTACCGACAGTGACACCGCCTATGTTCCAAGAGATCAAAGTAAAGTATATATTAAAAGTCAAAGCGTAAAACTAAACTCCAAAATAAACATCTCTTTTAGTCAAAATTATTCACCTGCCGTAAGATATTGGGTTTCTCAAAAAGTTCCCTTTGAAGGATTTTATCTAGAGCTCGATGCCCCAACTTCCTCCGACGCAGAATTTAGCTGGTGGATCTCCAATTAATCTTGGGTCCCTTTGTTGCGGCTTTTATGCCTTGCTCCCGTCACGGGAAGTTACCTCTTGACAAACTTTTTGTAGTATGTAATTGTTAAAGACATGAACAAAAATACTGTCCTAGACAAAATTAACAATTTAATATTTGGGCTAATTGTTTTGGTGTCATTTTTAACACCCGTATTCTTTTTACCGGTCACCTACGAATACTTTGAGTTCAATAAACTCTACTTTTTTATAGTGGTAACTACGGTAATGGCGCTACTTTGGTGCGCAAAGATGGTGGTTGAAAAAAAAGTTTACTTTGCTAAGTCGCCGGTGGATTTTGCACTACTTCTTGTTTTAGTTAGCTTCATCCTATCCACTTTATCGTCCTTAGATAAAACATCCAGCTTGTTTGGTTCCTACGGGCGATGGTTTCCAAGCCTATTAGGTTTCGTTGCCTTGTACTTTTATTACTACGCAATCTCAACAAATGTAGACTCGGCTAGAAAAATAAGAGTGCTCCTTTGGAGCGTTTCAGCAGGAACAGCCATTCCGGCGCTATTTTCCGTAATAAATTATTTTGGGCTCACCATCCCCTTTTTGAATCTATTCAATCAAAAGGGCTTTCTTCTTTCCGGGTCGACCACAAGCCTTGCCACATCTTTGCTGGTAGGCTTGGTAGTTAGTGTCTCGTTAATGGTAAATCTTAAATCGTCGGTTAAAAAAGGTTTGACTTTGGCTATCTTTATATTGGATTTTGTAGCCTTAGCGATCTTCGGTAATATCGCTTTTTTAGTAGTGGCGGTGCTATTAACCGGACTTGCCATTTTAAAGTCGCCCAGTGAAAACATAAACAAAAGTAAAATGTACCTTTTCCCTGCCATTGGAGCATTAGTAGCCTTTATGGCGTTATTTTTTATGGTCCCGCAAACAAAGTCTGTTATGCAAAGAGATTACCCAAGGGAAATCTTGCCATCTGTTAAAGAATCGTGGATCGTGTCGTCCACTACTTTGCGCGACTTCCCTATTTTTGGATCGGGTGTTAGCACCTTTAACTTAAATTACCCCAGATACAAAACCCTTAGTCAAAACTACATGCCAACATGGAATGTTAATTTTGACAAACCGCACAACGAATTCTTTAACATAATCTCCAGCTTAGGTATTTTTGGACTTTTAGCATACATTGCTTTAGTCGGAACTCTTATTCGACTAGTAATGAGGTCCATTAAAGTTAACGACGCGTACAAAGGACTTTCCGTGATAATTTCCGCTGGGCTTGTATCGTCGCTAGCTGCCCTGTTCTTGGGTTACACAAGCTTTCAATTAGCCTTTTTGACTTTCACTTTAATGGGACTCTTGACCGCAGAGTCAGCAACAAATACTAATAAATCATGGGC
This sequence comes from Patescibacteria group bacterium, assembly GCA_041658075.1. GTDB lineage: Bacteria > Patescibacteriota > WWE3 > UBA101185 > UBA10185 > JBBAAW01. The sequence goes on along the minus strand of JBBAAW010000003.1, from coordinate 39,555 downwards.
TAAATTGTGGACTCTTTCTTTGGAGTCAAGAACCGACACGGAGGGTGCAAGCATTATAGAAAGCCCAGTCTTAGCCAAAAAGGAAGTATTGCAGTACGTTATAGCTCTTCCTATTGTAGCATTGGCAGGTTTTGGCATATACCAGTCCTATCTACAATATGCGCCTGAGTATTATATGAGAAAGGCGATAACTTCTGCGTCTAAGCAGGATGCTTCTAAATCCTACGACTATCAGGTTAAAGCCATATCTATAAACGCACAAAGAAGTGAGTACCACAGAATTTACGCCAATACGAACTTAGCTTTGGCACAGGCTTTGGCTCAAAAGCAGGACTTAAGCGACCAAGAAAAGACTGCTGCACAAAATTTGTTAGCGCAGGCGTTAAGAAATATTAAATTTGCCTCCGAGAACTTAAATCCGCTTGACTCGGCAAACTGGGTGGCACGAGGTCAGATCTACCAATTCCTTATACCTATTGCAAAAGACGCGGATCAATTTGCTATACAATCTTACAACACCGCCATTCAATTGGATCCAACCAATCCTGTTTTGCGGGTGGAGCTAGGTGGAATTTACTTTGCCAAGGAAGATTATCTATCCGCAGGTAATTTGTTTAAGCAAGCGGTTAATCTCAAAAGCGACTACGCTAACGCGCGATACAATTTAGCTTATTCCCTGTTTAAGCTTAAAGCTTATAATGACGCTAAAACAGAGTTCGAGGCAGCTCAAAGTTTGGTGGAAAAAGACGGTCCAGACTATAAAAGAGTGGCCGCTGATTTGGTGGAAATTGATAAATTAATTGCACAAGTTGCCGGAGCTAACACGCAAGCTAAACCAAGCGTAGAATCTATTGAAAAGGCTGGGGCTACTACCGAACCAAAAACCCCGGTTGTTCAGGAACCATTAACAAAACCCGGAAATGTTGAACCTGCGGAGAACCAAACCGTCAATCCGTAAGATCTGACCTTAAGATAGATCAGCACTAAAAACCTCGCCGCTTGGCGTGGACCATCTGGGACTATGTTGGAACTAATCTTTGGTTTTACCAGTGATATCTACCACAAATAACAGGTAAATCGGGGCTTTTAAGTATCTCCTGGATTAACTGATCTTTACCTTCAATATAAAGAACATCATTTCCAATTAAGAACTGCTTGAGGTTACCATCCTGTTCCCGTTGATAGAATCTTCTAGCTCCATCTATAATAATTCCACAACCTAGAGATTTGTAGTATTTACTCAATTTTGGATTACAGAAACCAATAGAAGTTTTCCCTTGTTCCATTGTGTATCTAATCATCTCTTTTTTCACCTCAGCACCGTAACCTTTTCCGGGGATAAGAGCGATTAGGGTTGCTGAACCTAAAACCTCATAATTTTTCCCGTTAAACTCGATTAAAACATTGTGATATCTTGCAAAAACTCCTAATTCTCCGGATTCGGTATACTTCAAAAAATAGAGCTTCTCCCAATCTTCATTTTCAGGAGAGGGCCGGATAGTATTTTTAGAGTTAAAATGTGCAACTCTTGCATTATTAATTAAGGTAAGCTCAATATTTGAAAGCTCTTTCCCCTTTTTAATTTGCACTGATTGCCCCAACATAAATTAAGTATAAGTTATATAGGCTAGGAATGGAACTTATTGCGATAGTTATAAATGCAGATTTTCGTAATTGGTGGACCGTAGCGGATTCGAACCGCTGACCTCTTCCATGCCATGGAAGCGCTCTACCAACTAAGCTAACGGCCCTCGGGATTGCTTCGTCCCGCCAAGGCGGGACTCGCAATGACGTTATGAATTATATTTAATCTGGTGATTATAACACGGCCCCGCTCGATTAATTCTTCTATCACGCTTCTGCGCTGACAATAATCGTTCATCAGGTCCAAATCTTCTTCCGAAAGTTGATTTGAGGCATTCGAGATGGGATACATTATCGAATTCTCGTCTTGAGCATGACCAAAACCTATAGCATGACCAAATTCGTGTGCGGCAGTGTGTAAAAACTGCTCCGCAGAGTCGTAAAAATATATATCAATCTTATCTCCAAGCGGATCGTAAAGCCCCTCTTCTGGCAAGTTCTTCAAAATATCAGCATACTGGGCCACCTGCAAGTTATACTGGTTAATTAAATCATTATAGTACGACACCTTTTTATTCGCTTCCTGCCTTTGTTTTGCGAGCTGGGCAATCTCGGAATTAACCTTCTCTATCTCTTGTGTAAGTCTTTTATATTCTTTTTCCGACGCGCTGCCTTTATTATCCCGGCGCTCATTGTTCCAATCTGAGATTTCTTTGTTTAATTGATTTACCTTAGTATTCAAACTTGCTGCGTCTGTTTCGTACTTTCTCAAACCTGCCTCAACTACAGTTAACTCTTTTTTTACCTTTTCCTTTGCCTGATAAAGTTTGGTGAGGTTTCTTTGCCTTTCGTCATAAATTAGGTTGACACTTAGGGAACTTTGGGGATCGAAAACTATTAAAGGCTTGCTGTAAGCTAAATTCCATAGAGAACTAGCAGCCTGTAATTCTTGTGCAAGTTTTTTATGAGCTACATTAAAGGCCGGATCAACCTGACCGATTTTATAGGCTACAGGTTTGTCGCAGTAGGAATAATACAAATAAGGCTCTAAAATCGGGACTAGATACCAAACAACCGAGAAAATAAATACGGCAAACAATAATAGTTTAAGAAACTTCTTCATGCTTACGTCAAACCTTTTACCTCTTTAGTCAAAACGGGCCGCCTATTTAATCCCGGTAAATTGTATATGTTGTACTTTTTAACCACTGGCTCAATTTCAATTTGTGGCTCTACGCTGTGTGACAACAATTCCAAAACCTTTTTTCTCAAGTCGTCCAGACCCTCCCCCGTAGCCGCAGAAATAGGCAAAACATCCACGCCCCGATTGTTAAAATAATCGATAATTTCTCCCAAACTTTCTTTAACTTCCGTTATGTCGACTTTATTAATTACCACTACTTGGGGCTTTTTGGTAATATCCCATAGGCCTACTTTGTACTGCTGCAGTTCCTTTAGTATGACTTGGTAACTTTGATACACTTTGGCGCTGTCAATCGTCACCATGACGGACTCACTCGTTATGACGGTTGGGTCAACCAGATGAACTAGAACTTTAGTGCGTTCTATGTGTCGCAAAAACTCATCGCCCAAACCTTTACCACTTGACGCACCTTCAATTAAACCCGGAATGTCCGCCACCACCACCTTTTTCCCTCTGTCGATCTCCCAGACCCCTAAATTTGGCGTTAAAGTAGTAAAGTGATACTCGGCCACCTTGGCGTTTATATGCGTTAGAGCGTTAATTAGAGTGCTTTTACCCGCGCTGGGAAGGCCAATAAGTCCAACGTCCGCAATCAGTTTAAGCTCTAAAACTACCTCTTTTTGCTCACCATCCTCACCGGGAATATACTGTGTGGGTGTTTGGTTAGTGGACGACTTAAATTTGTAATTACCCTTTCCCCCGCGCCCTCCTTTAGCTATTAAAAACTCTGCACCTAGTTGATTGAGATCGGCAACCAGGTGTGAAGCGGGTTCCACAGCGACTCGAGGAGTGGGCGGTGAAATCCGGGGGGTCCCGCGACGAGAGTGCTGTGGAATCTGCCACGACGGATCAACTTCAAAAATCAGCGTGCCCACAGGAACCTTAATAAAAGCGTCCTCGCCGTTTTTGCCATACATCTTAAGCTTTTTCCCCGCTTCCCCATTTTGCGCGCCAAAAACTTTTTTTGATCTAAAGTCGTCCAAGGTAGAGGTGTTATTGTTGGCCACAAAGTAAACTGAGCCACCTTTTCCACCATCGCCACCGTCAGGACCGCCACGCGTAACAAATTTTTCGCGGTGAAAAGAAACCGCCCCGTCTCCCCCATCGCCTGCTTTAATTGTGATTTTTACCATGTCGATCATATATATTTGAGCGGGTTTTGTGGTGAACCTTGATATTTTATCATAAAATGGACGTGTGGACCTGTGGAACGCCCGGTACTACCCATAAAACCCATAACCTCGCCTTTTTTGATTTTATCGCCATAACTTACATCCAGCCTGCTCATATGCCCATAAACTGTTTCGTATCCGTTTCCATGGTCGACTCTGATATGAAGACCGAGCCCCCAAGGATCCCAACCCGCTCTTACCACTACCCCGCCCGCACAGGCGTAAATGGAAGGCATAGCCGAACCCCAGGAAGAACCAATATCCAAACCATTATGATACCAAGAAAAGTTTTGGGTAATTACACTAGTACTGGTTGGCCACATACACCAACCTTTTTTGGCATTGCCATCGGTTACCCCTCCAGTTATGATCGACGGAATTATGGGAAGATTCGTTACCACTGGCAAAGGAATTTTGGCATCCGGAATCACTAGTTCTGTTCCTAAAGCCAGTTTGTTTGGTTCCAAAAGATAGTTAAAATCTGCAATGGCTTGGGAAGGCACGGAATACTTTCTAGCAATCAAAGCTAAGGTATCCCCTGCTTCCACCTTATGAATTAAACCAGAGATAGGCGGAATAACAATGTCCTGACCTACCTGCAAAACCGACCCGTCGTATAATATGTTTACATATTTTAAGGCGTCAGTGGAAACCTTAAACTTATTTCCAATACTGTAAAGCGAGTCGCCCGACTCTACCTTATAGGCAAGATATTCGGTTCGTTGGCGGTTTTCCGGTAAGGTGGTCAAAGCGGTGTTTCTTTCCGGAATAATATCGGTAGAAGTTTTTAAATAATCATCATCCAACTCTTTGCTAACCACCAGCTTTGAACCGCTCAAAATTTCCCCAAAAAAGAAAATCCCCAAGGCTAGGGTCATAACAATAAAATTGGCCACAGGTCTTCCTAGTCGACCACGCGACCAAATAAGCTTGGCTACAAAGAAGGACTTTAAGTCGCGAATACCTTTTATTGACAAGTAAAGAAGTCGACCCAGCAGAAGAAAAGTTTTTTTGATCTTTATAACAAAATACACCGCTACCCACCCAAAAAATTGACTAAGGGACTTAGCAAAGTACATTAACTTGTTGCGCCCATAAGGAATAACAGTATCAAAGCGCACTTCAATGAACCTTTTTGACATGGGACGACCAATAGTGAATAGCATATTATGCGGGCGTAGTAAGCCCGTTGACCTATTCTATCAAACTCAAGCGCTTTGTGCTTGGTGCAAAGTTTCCAAGAATTCCTTGTTGTTTTTGGACTTTTTAAGTCGTTGAATTACAAGTTCAGTGGCTTGTCTGTCGTCCAAAAGATCTACCATCCTTCTAAGCCTGTAAACCGCTTCCAGCGTTTTGGCGTCGTACAGCTTTTCTTCATGACGAGTAGAACTGGCCTTAATATCAATAGCCGGAAAGATACGTCTTTCAGAAAGCGAGCGGTCCAACCTTAGCTCCATATTGCCTGTGCCCTTAAACTCTTCAAAAATAACATCGTCCATTTTGGAACCGGTGTCCACAAGCGCAGTGGCCACAATAGTGAGCGATCCCCCCTCTTCAAACTTACGGGCGGCACCAAAAAAGTGCTTGGGTGGGTAGAGCGCGGAAGGGTCAAACCCACCGGATAATGTACGACCTGAAGGCGGAACCACCATGTTATAGGCGCGGGCAAGACGAGTCAACGAGTCCATTAAAATTACCACATCGTTGCCCTTTTCTGCCAAACGCTTGGCTCGTTCCAAGCATACCTCTGCCACCGCAGTTTGGTCTTCCGCCTTTTCGTCAAAGTTACTGGAATAAACCTCACCTTTTACACTTCTTCTCATGTCGGTTACTTCCTCGGGTCGCTCCCCTATTAAAGCTACCATTAAAATTACATCGGGATAATTTTCTGTAATTCCGTTAGCGATGTCCTTTAACAAAAAGGTTTTACCGGCTTTAGGAGGTGCCACAATCATGGCCCGTTGACCCTTACCGATGGGCGAAATTATGTCAATAAGTCGGGTGGCGATTGTCTCAGAGTCGGTTTCCAACTTCATCCATTCGTAAGGAAAAATGGGTGTTAACTTTGTAAAACTGGGTCTTTTTTTAGCCTCTTCCGGATCCATACCCTCAACATTTTCCACCTTTAGCATGGAAAGATATCTCTCGCCTTCTTTAGGAGGCCTGGCTTGACCTTTTACTTTGTCGCCTACTCTTAGTGAGAATCTTTTTATTTGCGACAAACTAATGTAGACATCTCTTGGCATGCCTGACTGCACCGACGTAGCATCTCCGCTCACAACGCTCTCGTCTTGTCGCAAAATACCATAATCTGGCAACATTTCTAAAACACCTTCTACCGGAACCATTTCGCCCTGATACATCTCTAAATAATCTTGGTATGGCGTTGAGGATGACTGATTTTGAGACTGTTGATAATAATTTACATTGGACGCTACCTGACCATTTGTTCTTCTTCCATTCATTTTAATATTCTCCTTTCAAATATTTGTATTCAAATTACATTTGTTGAAATTGTGGACATAAATGAAAACATGAGTCTTAACCGGAGAGACGACCACTGCCCCATGCCGTCTCCCCGATTAAAAAGGAAAAATTACCAACTTTTTTCCATCTTATCAAATACCGCAGCAATTACAAGTCGTTTGTTATAAGTTCCGCTAGTATAATCCCAAACGCCTCCGCAGGTAATTAACGTCAATTCTTTATCTTTACCGCTAGCAAAAACCTTTGACCTCTCGGGGTCGGCAATACTAATAAACGATTTGCCGTTAACAGAGTACGTAAAAACTCTACCTAACTTATCTGTCAGAAGCACTTTATCACCAACTTGTAAATCTTTCAACTCCCAAAAGGCTCCGGGTGCGCCGGTATTGGTATCATAGTGCCCGTCAATTATCACATTGCCCTCTTCCCCAGGCTTAGCACCCTCTTTATACCATCCGGCTGTTTGCCAACTTGAGGGTACACCTAAAAAGCCACCTTCTTCCACATTAATTTCTTCTACTTGTAGAATTTTTTCTTTGAATTGTATTTTTATGGGCGACAAATATACTGGCTTGATAACTTCTTTAAACACTGAAGACTTTTTAACATCGGCCCTATCGTTGTCCCTCACGATACTATTTCCCCCACCCATGTTCCTACCTAAACCAAAAGGAATTGCATCGATAAGGTTAAATCCGCGCCCGTTTAAAACTATCGCACCAAATGGGAACAACATAAATAGGACTAACACCATCAAAATTACTTTTCTTGATTTTAAAGATATTTTTGTCATATTTTCACATATTGCAAAAGAGAAAAAGTGTGTTTAAATATTGCCAAACATTCTAAACGCGAGTGGACTTAGACCTAGGATGGAAGGGGCCAGTAAGCTGTACGGCGAACCACTCCCCTCCACCCTAGGTCTAAGTGTTTTACCCTCTAATCTTTTTTGATACCACGCCTAAGGTCGCAAGTCCTAATCCTAAAGCCCCATACAACATGGAACTTCCACCGGTTTTAGGCAACTCGGTAACCTTTTTGTCACTGTAACAAACGGTAGCAGTATCGGAAGCCTCTTCGTCACCCTTATACTCAACCTCGGCCTTGTTTACTACACACTTCTCAAAGTTCTTTCTATCGTACTCGCTATCTTTAACCACCGCCTTTATAGTAAAGGTTTTGGTCTCTCCAGGTTCAAAGTCACCCCAATATTCAGTTAAACCATCTCCGCCAACTCTTTCCATTTCTTTAGGCAACTTATCGATCATTTCCATGTCGTTTACTTTTACTTCTCCGGTGTTTTTAACCTTTATCTTAAATTCTACAACCCCGTTCTCCTTAACATTAGTCACTTTATCTTTCCAGGAGTTGTCCCCTTCTTTTCTTACCTTTTTCTCAAGATCAAAGTTTTTGTTGTAGATACAGGTTTCTCCTCCACCGTAGTTGGCAGTACATCCGGCATAAGCCTTATTTACTCCCAAAACACTGGCTACCCCAGCTACCAACAAAGTACCTATTAACTTATAGTTAACAATTTTTCTCATATATATTGACCTTTATTTGGCAGGAAATTTAACGCTTAACAATGTTCATTGTAACCTATATTTTAGGCTTTGTCAATACTATAGGTTCGACTTTGGGTAATTCCCCTTTTACTTGACATCAAATACGAGTTATGTTATCCTGTACAATAATGTACAGGAATAAGAAACTACAAACGCTAATAGAAACGAACAAAAATGTCTTTAATACCCGAGACTTGGCGGTGTTATGGGCTATTCAAGATAAAAATACTCTTTGGACTACTATTAAAAGGTATGTGGCAAGTGGCAAATTATACAGAATAAAAAAAGGTGTATATTCAAAACTCCCGCTTAACAAGCTTAATGACTACGAGGTAGCCTGCGTTTTATGCGGTCCCCTGTCCTACATTACTCTAGAAACGGTGCTTAGCAAGGCGGGGGCAATACTTCAAAATATTAGGCCCATTACTTTGGCAGGACAAAAAAGTCAAACTATAAATTTTGGGAATAAAACACTCCAATGTAAGCAGATGAAACCCGAATACCTTGTAAATAGAACAGACATAGATGATACGAAAACATTTTCACAAGCTACGCCTGAAAGAGCCCTGGCGGATTTACTATACTACAAACCAAAGTACTATTTAGACAATCCTTTGGCGGTGAATCAAGAAAAGACTCTGGAGTTGCAAAAGGAGGTGGGTTATTGAATGCTCACCACATCATCACAAAATATGAAACATAAAGTCCAACTTTTGCGACTTTTATCCGAGATCCTTAAAAATAATATGCTGGCAAACGAGCTAATGTTTAAAGGAGGTACTTACGCAGCGTTAAGGGGTGTTCTTAATAGATTTTCCGTAGACCTAGACTTTGACTTACCAAACAAAGACGCAAAATCAAAGATTGAAAACCGGTTGTATGACATATTTAAAGATTTGGGACTGGAAATAAAAAATCAAAGCAAAAATTACCTGCAATTCTTTCTAAAATACCCTGTTACGCTACCCACGGAAAGAAATACTTTAAAATTGGAAATAAATGACGTTCCAAGTCAATTTAATAAATACGAGAAAGTAAATTTATTGGAATTAAACATGTTCTGCAACGGCCATACTGTAGAAACTATGTTTGCCAATAAACTTGTGGCCGCAAAGGCGCGTTTTGATAAAAAAGGAAAAGTAAGTGGACGGGATTTTTACGACCTCCATAAGTTTTTTGAGCAGGGTTTTGGGGTAAACACAGTTGTAGTGAAAGACTTAACTAAAATGTCATACAAAAATTATTTAGGCGACTTAGTAAAGTTTGTGGAGAAAGAGGTCTCCGAACAAACTATAAATGAGGACTTAAACACGATTTTGGACAAAAAAGAACTGAACATCATCTCAAAACATTTAAAAACGGAGCTAATCTTTATGCTAAACGACGAGCTTGCGAAGCTGGGCTAGCTTCTGCGATAGTCTTGCTTGTATTATAGGACGGCTTTTTGTACCATATATAGTGCCTTATGAAAAACAACGAAATTAGACTTTTGCTGGTTCTTCCTTTTTTCTACCCCCACCGAGGCGGAAGCCAGAAATATGCCGAGGAAATTTACGCCACCATGATTAAAAATCACCCAAATCTAAAGGTGGATGTACTTTGTTACAATAGCGACAGAACAGTAGGATATGAGGAGTATCGAGGCTTTAGAATTTATCGTGTACCGTGCATAACTTTTATTCCGGCTAGATTTCTCCTACCAAATCCTCTTTACCTTATCCCGGCTTTAGTTAAGCTTTCAAGAAACCATTATCATTTTGTAAATACCCATATAAGATTCTTTGATCCCACTTGGTGGCTTTGGATATATGCAAAGATAATTGGGGCAAAAAGTATCTTTACCGGCCATGTAGCTACCCACCCCGTCTATCAAAACAAAATCGTTGAAAATATCTCTAAGTTTGTGGACCTTACAATCGCCTCCTTTTCACTTAGTTTCTACGACTACATTACTTTTACAAATAAAGCCGTCCAAAAGTTCTTTAGAGAAAAGTTACGACTTAGAAAAGAGTCGTATATAGTTTACGGTGGGGTTGATACAAATTACTTTACACCGTCAAATAAAACTAATCGTGTCCTGTCAAAACTTAACATACCAATCGCTGACGATGTTGTGCTTGTCACTTATGTAGGCCGCCTTATCTGGACAAAAGGAATCACCTATCTTTACGATGCTATTAAGGAAGTGCTAAAGGTTCAAGAGGCAAAGAACACACTCTTTGTACTGGGAGGACCGGGAGAGCTTGAAACAGAAATGAAAAATCTCATACAACAAGATGGACTGGAGAATAAAGTACTGTTAACCGGTGACTTAAAATACGACCAAGTAAAAGAGCTTTTAGGCATTAGCGATATTTTCATTAACCCCTCGCACCACAATGAAGGATTTCCCAACACAGTTTTAGAGGCGGGGTCCGCAGGATGCTATGTGATAGCCACAGACAACGCCGGAACGAGGGAAGTACTAAGAAACGGAGAAACCGGAACTTTAGTGCCACAAAAAAACAGCAAAGCTTTTGAAGAAGCTATAACATGGGCATTAACCCACAAAGAGGAACGGCAAAAAATCGCGGACAACTTTAGACAAGAACTTATAATAGGCTTTGACTGGAAAGTAATATCGGAACAACTGTACACCCTGCTTAAGCAAGGTTTGATAATTAAAGAGTAAACATGAACTTTTTGCCGGTAAAAGCTGGTTGCGTCCACTCCCTATTTACAAAGACCTTGTAGAATAAACTGCCCAAAAAGCTATCCTCTGTAAACCTTTTAGAGGCAATATATTTAAAGTGGCTCCAACCGGTCTTCCATATAGCCTGCTTGCTGGGCTCCTTCTCCCTTACAAAGTGGTCAATATGATACTCATCAAACTTTATATCTTTATTCATGATAGCGGATATTTTAACCTCTGGAGAAAGGTTCCAGTCGCCCATTCTTAAGTTAAGCTTAGACAAACAGTCTCTTTTAATACCCCACATGCCTGTTAAGCTATCCTTAATTGGGTAACCATAAAGCATAAATATTTCCACATTTAATACATAAATACCCAACCTTCTTAGTTTAGAAATAGCTTTAGGATTTCTTAAAGGAAGTCTGTTACAAGAAACTACATCAAATCCCCCATTTTCCATGCAGTCCACGATGTTTTTAATTTCATAGGAAGGATAGGTATCATCAGCGTCCATACCAAAAATGTAATCGCCGGTGGCTTTTTGGATACCGCTTAAGTGAGCATAACCATATCCTATTCCGTTTAGTTTTCTAGGCTCTTTTACCACAATAGCCCCTGCTTCTTGGGCGACTAAAGCAGAATTATCTGAAGAACCGTTGTCAACCACAACTATCTCGTCCACATAAGATGGAACGTTTTTAATGGTATTGGCAATGATTCTTTCCTCGTTTTTACAAGGTATAACTAAGGAAATCTTTTTACGGTTTAACATAGGCGTATTATACATTACTATAGGTCATATGTCAATCCTAAGGCTCTACGCAAGCTTCTAGTCGCAATATTGTTATTACGACAAAAAGACTGCGGGACAGATAGATGCGGCTTCATACTGATATTCAGTTTTCAATGTATCAACCGAGCGTTGATGACTTCTTTAGCTTTGAGGCAGTTAAAGCTATAATCTACTTGTGAAATTTAAGATACCAAAAAAAATATCATCACCAATTCAAAAATACTCCCCTCTTATAACAATACCCATTCTTTGCGTAATCTTTTTGTATGGTGTGGTTATCCCCAAAGATTTTGATATCTACAAAAAAGTAGGATTTTTTGTTATTAGACCTTATCACTACGGGCTGTACCTAACTCAGCAAAATTCCAAAATCTTTTATAATGTGTCACCCTACCAAGCTTACTATTTGGACGGACAAGGAAACAAGGAAAACCTTATTAAATGGGAAACTCCCATATACAGCAAAGAGTCGCAATTAATTTTTGATCAATCAAAAAAATACCAAACTATTTTGCATACCGTTTTAAGCTATCTAAAACTGCAAAATCCCAGTGCCACTTTTACTTTCAATAAAAATGAATTGGTTTTGGGTAGCAGAGTCGAAGGTAATAAAATTGCCTTTGTTATAAGCAAAAACACCTTTACCCTTTCTAATTCCAGAACGCTTTTTATGACTTTAAGTTTTAGTCAAGACGACATAATTTTTGACGAGAATGGGTTCGTCTACACACAGAGTGCGGACGCAGACACCCTAAACGACATTAATAATGCTTTAGGCTTAAATTTAAAGCCAGCCCAAAATCCCGGAGAATATCTAGATAGCAAGACTTTATATGTTTTTAATCGAGATTTAAACGGAATCCTCAAATTTGAGGCAAAAAACAATAATCAAGAGATTGCAAAACTTAACCTCGAGGAGAACCTAATTGAATTCAAAGTGCTTAGTAGGGGTTTAGAAAAACCCTACATAGAGATAGAGGTTGCTGATAATTTTGGTCTTAAAATATGAACACATTATTTGCTCTAACATCTAGTTCACTCTTTTACTTGCTTCCTATATTATTAGGTACATCTTTTACTCTTTTGTTTAACAAAAAGCACCTAAATTTGTACTTTGTCTTCGAGTCTTTTGCTTTTGGGAGTTTAATTATATACGCCATTTTTGCCCTTAATTTTATTAAGCCAACAACAATGTTTATAGCCGTCTCGGCACTATTGTCATTCTTTGTCTTTATTGTTTTGGGGATAACGCGTGGAACTTTCAGTAAGAACTTGTTAACAAAGAACCGCTTATTAATTACCTTGTTCCTGTTTATCCTCGCAATAATCTCGTACGGACTCTGGAAACTAGACTCTCCAACAAACGCGACCTTAAACTGGGATCTATATCACCACCAAACCCTAGCGAACATCATCGGAAGAGGTAATTTCACCGTGCTTACTACAGGACTTTCCGACACTTTTCAATTTGCAGGGTACACCACCATATTCCACACGCTACTTGTCACATCACAAAGACTGGTGCAGTCTGATATTTTAAGCTATTGGTGGTTCGTTGAGTTCTTCCATTTAGCCTTTACGGTGTTTGTCTCTTTTATAGTCGGCTACTCTTTTACCAAAAGCAAAACCTGCGGTTTAATTGCAGCTCTACTAGGCGCTTTTGTCTTTGAGGCAAACGGAGCATACACTTCCCTCTTTTTAATTCCCCAAAACCTCTCGGCAACATTGGGAGCAGTTTTTTTGAGTAAGGTATTCACCCAACATCAAAATGACAAAAAAATATTTAAAGTTAATTATTTACTTCTGCTTGCGTTCATAGTACTAAACCACTTCATTATTGGAGCCTTCGTAGTAGCCTTGTACCTTATGCTTGCAGTCTATCTACTACTTAATAATTTTAACAGAACTAGAAAACTGCAGGACTGGTTTTTTGTATTTGCGCTCCTAGTACTGCTTGCCGTGCCACTCGTCTCCTCCCAACTTGATCTAAGTTGGCTTAACAGAGGCGAAGCGCAGTTTTTTAATTTTACCCTGGAGCAAAAGGACGCTTATACTAAGAGCTTTTATGGACTTTCTTTTTACATTCTTGTGCCTCTGGGAATGTTAGTAGTTCTTTTGACCCGAAAAAACAACCATAAGGCCTTACTTCTATTCTGTGCTGTGGGTCTCTCCTTGCTGTTTGCCTCGATTCCCTACTCCACAAAGTTATACGCTGTATCAAGATATTTTATTCACACTCTAATGGCTTTAGGGGTCTGGCTATTAATAAAAAGATCCGGCAAAGTTGTTAAAGCCGTAAGTTTAATAACGCTCATACTCACATTTGCCGCCATTTATATTGTAAACATCATTACCTATAAACAGGTTCCGTTTTACAGAGATATTTCCACTCATGTATCGCCAAGTGAAGTTAGAGCCTCCCGATTCCTTGCCAACAATTATGCCAACAAAGACGTTTTACTTATTAGCGATCCTGTAACTATGCACATTCTAGAAGCATTGTCCGGCGTGAACACCCCCGGTGGAGCTTATACAGATGAAAAAACTCGAGCAATACTTAGCGATATCTATTACACCAGAGACCCTAGAACTATGGCTCTAAAAATCATGGCCATAAAAGACGGACTTAACAAGGAAACACCTCAAAAGTATCTTTTGGCGGTTGGAGGTAGGTTTGCCGAATGGCAAAAGGCTAGCGATGAGAATAAAATGGGTATACATTGGAATGTTTGGGAACCTTATGACCTTAAGCCATCTGACTGGGAAGGCTACGATTTTATTGATTTTATACACAAATATAGTAAATTTAAGGAGGTTTACAGAAACTCCGGAATAGTGATTTTTGAGGTTCAAACCAATGCGCAACTTTTTAACTAAATTTACTAAGGAACAAACAGTCTATCTGGTATTGATTGGGTTTACTATCTCTCTGAGCATTCTGTACCAAATTTTAAACACCGCCCCACAAAAATGGGATAGCGCCGCCCACATTAACCTCTCCATGCTTTACGCCAACAAGTTTAAAGAGCTGCGAATAGCAGAAATCCCCACTCTTTCCGGCTACTATCCCCCGTTTGTGCACTTAGCAGGCTCTTTAATTTACTTACTAATACCAATACTAAATTCCCCTCTTATCCTAACTTTCTTGTTTCTAATATTTGGACTCGTTTATCTGTTTAAACTGACACATCTCTTGACTCAAGACAAAACCATTGCTCTTTTTTCCTGCTTAGTTTTTGCATTAACACCGCAGGTTTTTACGGAAACAAGGCTCTTCCAACTGGACCTACCTCTAACGGCTCTTATTATCGCATCATTGTATTATCTTTTTAAATCAAACGGTTTTGTAAGCAAGAAACACACTATACTTTTTTTCCTTCTGGCCTCTTTTGCACAACTTACCAAATGGTATGCCTTTTTGTACCTTTTAATTCCCTTCTTTGGACAAACCGTTATCATGTTCAAAACCGAAACCAAACAATACGCTCTTGTAAATGTATTAAAGGGATTAATCTTGAGCGTTTTTCTCGTTGTTCCCTGGTACGCCATAAACCAAAGCTCAATATTCAACTTCTTCAGCTCAGTGGCGTCTTTAGGTGAACTCAACGACCCTCAGAATGTATTTTCTCTTACCGGTGTCTTGGAGTATTTTTATCTTTCCTTTGCTTTCCAGACATCTTTTCCATTCTTCATCCTTATTCTTGCATCCATAGTCGTTACGATAGCCAAAAAAATTCCTTATGCTAAAACCCTCGCCTTCTCTGTTTTGTTTCCATGGCTATGTTTTACCTTACTTAAAAACAAGGACGTGCGTTACATTATGCCGGTTTTGCCCTTTTTTATGGCTTCTCTCACTCTCTTCTTAATGTCGCTCAAAGGCAGTCTCATCTCAAAAATCCTGAAGCCTGTACTAATAACATATCTTGGCATACTCTTCCTGTTCATCTCATTCAATCAAATACCTCAGTTACCAAGAAACCTAAGATTTATTGGCTACGCCTATGCCTTCCCCACTAACAAATACCAATGGCTAAACGGTGCTACCAACGAACTCTCTTTTAAAGCTCAGGATTGGCAGATCTCAAACATGTTTAATTATTTAGTGAACGACTTAGATAAGTACAAGACAAAAACGGGAAAAATAATGTTCGTGGTTGATTACCCTTACTTTAACTCTATTAACTTTGATTCCCTGCAAATCAATAAAGGCACCTACTACAAAACCACTGCCGGCTATGACATTTACTACCTAGACCTGGGGAATGGATCTGAGGGCATGAGGAGGGCCTTGTATCCCTACGATTACGTGGTAACAGCCTATAACCCCGGGGATATGAACTTAAGACATTACGACAAGATGGTGCAAATTAATCGATTTATGCAGCAACAAGGAGACACATATTTTGAGTCAAAAGCATCGTATAGATTACCTAACGGGGAAGAAGTTTATTTGTTTAGGAATAAGAAACCGAATTTGTTTGGAAACTAGACTAGATTAGATACGAAAATCCCTCACCTTACTATGTCCATGGCTGTTGCCACAAACTTAGCTTGGTGAGGGATTCTAACCCATTGGCCGTACGCATGATTCGCGTCAAGACCTCCCAGGGCGGGGTGATGATGTCTACTTCGTGGGGCTCCACATGCAAGTGATCTTGTAATCACCGTTCCACGGCGGAGCCTTGACGCTGGTGGTCCAGTCGACCCACGTGCAGACGAAATCTTTCGCCACCATGTCGATTGTCCACCCCCGGACGTGAAACACCCAGTTTCCCATGTGCTGCACTCCGAACTGCTCGGCACTTTTGAAGCTGATCGGCCCGTAGGTCGCCTGCGTCAATTTGCGCATCGCAGATTCGGCGGCAGGAGCCACCGGGACGACAGAAGCGGTTGGCTGGCTCGCGGGCTTGGGCGTTGGCACGACGGCCGAGTTAGGTGTGGGCTGAGCGCTCACCGTGACAGTCGTCACCTTGCCGGGCCTGCATTCGGGCGGATAAAGCTTGTTAAGGCTCACTCCCCAATCGCCTTGCGACCAGGTTGCGTTTGTGACGCCAGCAGCGTTTGTGAACACCCCAGTGATCCTCACGTCCGGCAGGACCTCAAAGGATCTGCCTATGCAGACCGGTCCATCATTGTACCGAACGCTCACCGTACTTCCCGACATGGGTCCCCACCACGCGATTCCTTCCGCACCTGCCTCTCCCTCGAGCAGGAACTCATAATCTGCCCGACTGTAGGTCCAGTCGAAGCTGACTGTTTTTCCTGGCTTCAGGTTGAAGGAGGTGCAATTGGTAAAGACGTACGAAGCGTTTTCCCCGCTTAAGATCGTCCCCAACGGCACACCCCACTCACACTTCTGGCCGTTGGTCGCTAACCAAAGCGCAGGACGCAACGTGTCGGACATAACCGTGGTGACGGTCGTCGCCACCTTCGTCGGCGTCGGCGTAAACTCAACCGTAGCCGTGTTAGCCTTCGTCGCCACCTTCGTCGGCGTCGGCGTGAACGTCGAGGTCGGCGTCGGGGTGAATGTAAACGCGACCGTGGGCAATACCGTTGTCGGCGGCACCGGCGTGAATGTGGGCGTCGGCGTTGCCGCTAAAGCGCTGGACTCCATCAAATAGGTGGGAGTCGGAACAGTGGCAGGTAAACCCAGCTGGATCCACCCAGCTAAGGCGGCAACTGCCACCAAAGCCACTACCCCAAACAATACAGCCACTACGATCGCCCAGATTGTACTCCGATTCGTGAGTACCATTTCGTCCTCCCTCTTGTTGGACATTTGACTGATCTACTGATTCAGAATTCGGTTTTTTTTTCAACCGGCGATTGTTCGCAAGACAGGTACAAGCAAAGTCGTATAAAACAACTGCTTATACTCAACTTGCGAACAGCCGCATCCAAACTCGTCAACAGGAGAAAAATGGTCCAAGTAGACTAAAACATTTAATTGTCAAAACAGCCAAATTAGGCTGATTTAAAAGCACAAGATTTATGCCTTTACATCAACCGGCAGGAATAAAGACCAATAAGGGATAATGCGACAATTATAGGGTAAAACCGTCCTAATGTCAAATACTATGGGCTTACACCGTTACACTTTAGGATCGGACTCTTTGACTGCAGAAGGACTTTGCGTGTTCGGTTTTGAACCCACCTTATCCTTAAACCCCGGTCTTCCCCTTACTCTCAATAGCTTTTTAGCCGTCTGGACAGCTCTGTAGTCAATTTCGATTTCAAAAAGTTTTGCCATCTGTTCTAATGGGGCTACACCTTTAACCATTCCGGCCTCCATCAGGGCTTTAAGCTCAGACATCTTTGCTTCCAAATACTGAGCAACCTGCACAAAAACTTCTCCAGATTCCCCAGTTAATTGATGACTTTCTATAGCCACACCTAGCCTTTGGGCAATCAGAGTGGCAGCTTTTGCTACATCCTGATTAACTAGTATTTCTTCAGGAACCTCGGAAACTGCAACCTCTTCGGGAGACGGTCCAGAAGCAGCCGCCACTATCCCATTGCTCTGCATCACTGCATTCTCTATCTCTACAGGGGTAGCCGCCTCTGCTTCTCTTATAACCTCTTCTAACACACCCGCGGCGGTTTGAGATAGATTACTTAGAACCTCAGATCGGGCAATCTCTACAACATTAGCTTTCTCAGCTGCAGCTTGTGCTGAGGCTGTTGGAACAATAGACGGTATCCCCTCCTTAACAGGTGAGGCTTGAGAAAACTTCACTTGTCCATAAGCCTTGACATAATCAAACCCGTTCCTTTGTAAAACACTTCTGGGAACAACAGCAATTACAGTTCCATCGTCGTGAGAAGCTTTTTCATTACCAAAAGCTAAAGTGGCGTTTTGCTGCAAAAAGGCCACAACGTCTTCAGAAGGTAGACTCAGAAGCTGCTCTAAACTAACGAACCCGCCGTTTGTTCTGATACCACCTTTAGGAACCTTAAAACCATCGGAAACCTGCACAAAGACCTGCGCTGGAACAACTGCTACACCGCTTCTTGTACCAGCACGGGAAGCTGCTAAAAGCCTTTCTGCCTTAAAACCCTGCGGTGTTCCAAATCTGCCGAGTTCTAAGGGCCTATCCCCAACTGTATTACCCATTTTACTAACGGCTCCAGGGGATTGTAACAAAGCATTCTCACCCAAATCATCCCCCTTGCCCATATTCATAACTTCTATCGCCATCTGACCACCCAGAACTCTAATAGCACTCATTTGAACGGTGGTAGTACCCCAGGGCATCCCACCTACCTCTCTTTCCATACCGT
This sequence comes from Patescibacteria group bacterium, assembly GCA_041658075.1. Taxonomy (GTDB): domain Bacteria; phylum Patescibacteriota; class WWE3; order UBA101185; family UBA10185; genus JBBAAW01. The sequence continues at coordinate 20,798 of JBBAAW010000003.1, read as the reverse complement.
ATGGGGTCTGCATGGTTCTGTCAGAATTTAATTTGTCTATCTCCCCTAAAGCTCCGGCAACAACTTTAGCCGAATTCCCTTCATATTGACCAGTTTGAGCATTTTGTTTCAAACCTAATGCTAAGGCTCTTGGAAAATAACCTGAGGCAAATGCCGCATACTGTTCGGCTCTTGAGTAATACACTCTATCTTCCCCATAAGATACATAACTCGGCAGTGCAGCAGATACTTTAACTCTGGTTTTCCCGTCGCACAATGCTGTACCAACTCTTAACCCTCCCTCAATATCTTTAACAACACTTACACCAATCCCATCTTGAGAAAAATGCTCATCTGAAGGTCTAAAAACCATCACAATACGAGCGTCCGGTGTATCTATTACCGAAACTTTGGCCTCACCACCCTCTAAATATTTGCGACCTTCTTTAGGCGCAATAATATAAGCCCCGTTTACTAGATCCATTTCGCAATTTCTTGTAATTACAGCGTCAACTTCGCGATATTCTAAGATGCCGCGTTCGTCTCTATATGTTTTAACCTCGGAACCGGAAACCACATCCCTTCTGGGGGACAGTTCGGCTCGTCCTCTTTTCTCAATTTCTGTTTCTAATTGACTTTTCTTACCTTGGCCTTCATCACCTTTTGACAATCCCAGTATTTTAAACGGCATATTGATTTACCTCCTTTTAAAATTCACTCCCTCTAGCACTTGCTAGTTTCATTTCACGATATTTCTTTAAAAACGCGTCAAACGCGTAAGGATCACTCATACCTTCAAATATTGCTCCTCTTATAACGCTCATAGCATAATTATCCAAATCCCGCGCAGCTCTTAATTTACCTATCTGCAACTCGCTTACAGGATGCCTAACCTCAACTCGTCCTTCCGGGGTGTGAACATCAAAATTTCCTTGAGGTAAGTAGGCTTCTGACGCATACAGAACCCTTTTGCCCTCTTTAACCAGTCCAGGATCAGCAATAAGTCCTAGGGTTTTACCGTCGCCGTTTCTCTTAAACGCAATATTAGGCAATTTTAAGTCTCCAAAGCAATAACCTAAGGAATGAACTACGTTCATATTTACGATAATTTGCTGAATGGCCTCAAGCGGAAACCTTTCCCCCACCACCTGGCGCATGCGCGTAAACCTATCTGTTTGATTTCTACCTGCCATAATATAATCCAGACTATCGTCGATAATCTGGTCTAAAGTAGCAGAATATTTTTCCATGGTCATCCAGGGTCGCCTTGCTAGATTAGGGCTAAAATCCCTGCCCTTTTCCTTAGCTTGCAAAGCTGCACGGGCAGCAACGGCTTGTGGCATTACATCAGCTTCATTAAAAACACCATACAAGTAGATCTGTGGAAAAACCTGCTCTCCAATTAACAAATTAGGGTTTAGACCTTTAACATGAGCAGTAAGGTAATTTATATAACCAACAACCCCACCTTGAAACTCAGCCGGACGAGCATAAGTAAAAGTATCGGGGTGTAAAGGTCTTCCCCCATTTAATGCCGTAACCAACCCGTTAAACTGGGTTAATTGTAAATCTCCGATAGCTTCTTTGCCCGGAAACCTGTCTCGCATTTGTAAGTAGTGATATTCTTTTATTTCGTACTGCCGTTGCAACACATTGGCGTCTTCCACCATTCTTAACATATCCTCTGGTCTGCTAACATAGTTTGCCATACGAGCATTCATAGCTACATTTGCAGGTAGACTTGCACAACCTACCCTTTGATTTCTTGAGGCATTCATTAGCGCCAAAACCATGGGATTTCCCCTGCTATCTGTGTATTCAAAAGCGGTTTTTTCACCACCCGCGCCCAAAAACTTACCCACTCGTTCAAAACTTGCTGAATATGGAGTTGTTGGATTAGAAAGTTCCAAGGAAGTAAGTTTTACTTCCATACCTGCGTCCACCTGTAATAACCGCATATGCGACTCATCAAAGCTCCCCATTGCAGAGGTCATAGTTGGAAATTGTGCATTATTTGCCATAGTCTTGTATTAAATATAGAGACTAAAAGAAAGTTAAGCAATAGATGGGTAACAAAAAAGCCCCAAGAAAATATGGGGCAAAACAAAATATTGACTAACCTTATACGACTACTTAAATCTTCAAAGGCATAAACCTTTAAAAACTTAAGTGGTCCCGCAACGAAGAAAAGAAGTGATTATGTAAATCAAATCTTCGTTGCGGGTACGCACATCTTAGGCGCCGGGGGGCGGGGGTGCGACGGGCGCGGGCGGGACGGCAGGAGCCTGAGCGGGCGGGGGTGCGACGGGCGCATTAGCCTGCATCTGCAACTTCGCTTGGGCGACCATGAACGCCTGCATATCCTGCAGCGTCGCCTGCATCTCAGCCATGGTGTGGCTCTGCCCCGACAACTGACCCTTCAATCCCGCGATCTCCGCAGCCTGCTTGTTCTCACCTTCCTTGCGGAGGGTGGCGACCAACTCAGGCAACCGCCCGGAGCGCTTCACAGCAATCTCCGCGATGCGGATCAAGATCTTGCGCTCGTCCGGAGTGAATTCGGTACCGACGCGGTCCGAGAACACTGCGATCGCATCGCCCACCTCGGTCTTGAGAACCACAGTGCGCAACTTCTCGAGTTGCTTCGGATCCAGGGACGCCATATCGGCATCCGACAGTCCAGCCTCACCGAGACCGGACTCCAGAACAGCCAGGCTGTCCTCTCTCATCCTCAGCGCGATGAGAGCTTTCTTCAAGAATTTCGGCGTTTCCATGGTGACCCTCCTGATGTAATGTTGAATTGTCGAAAAACGGACAAAACTTCTTCCGTAGGCTCTGTTTGAGCTTAACCAAGTCGCAAAAATGAATTTACAACCTAATTATGCTCAAACAAGCCTTACCCACAATACCTAGACAATGTGCGTTTTTTTAATGTGCTTCAACCAATAAATTATTGGCTGATTAAAAGGTTGTAATTGTGTGTAGCAGCCCTTCAATCAACTAACAAGTTTCAGTATACTATAGGTCACTAGTTTTGTCAAACTAAACGTATTTAAAAGGCTAAACGGTAGGTTTTGGCAGAAGATGAACAAGACAAATACTAACAGATTTGCCCGTTTCTGTCAAATACTATGGGTTGGTTGCAAGGGCTTAAAGTTAAACCCGCTAATTATTTTATAAACATAGTCATTATTCAACTCTTGGGAAATGTGAATAGAAAATATATCGTCGTCCTTCTGCTTAAGAGCGAGCTCCCAATTTGAATTTATGGTACTTACACTTATCTCGCTTCTTATCTCTTTTTTAGCAGCTAAATCTAAGACCCCGTCCATACTAATATCAAAGTTTTTGTTAATCGTGCAAAAGTCATAAAAATCCCTGTATCTTACCCTCTCGCTCATAGCCCTAAGCTTTTCCGCCATGATTTCCCTGATATCCATAACCTTAACATTAAAGACTAACCCGTAATTATTTCTATACCCAAGATTTCTTGCCGGGAGAACAACATTTTGAGTTGTATCAACCTCTAGTTTTATAAAACCAGGCTGACCCAAAGGACCGTTATAAGAAAGTCTCTCAAGTTTTGCACCAAAAGGAGAATCGTACTGCTTCTTGACCTCGAAAAACGAGAATTTCTCAAACGCGGACCTTAAATCGTTGGAAACTATCTTAGTTCCGTGTGTAGAGTAATCCAAGTCTTCAGAAAATCTAAGTTGTGGTAAGTATGTGTGATATAAAGCCGTATCGCCCTTAAAAATCAACTTATCCTTTAATTCGCTATCATAGATAACCTTTGAGGCGAGAGCCAAAAAATAGTCTTTTTCGGCTACAGCTAGCGGATATCCTAAACTTCTGTTTAATAAACCAAGTTGCGCTTTACTTAATAATTCTGCTGTCATAATATACCCGCCACTTTGAATTAAATTCCTTACAATCCGAATAGAACTTTACCGCGGTTCTGTTGCCCTCCAAGCTCTTTACTATATCCAAGGTATTTAATCCCGCCGACTCCATTAAAAAACCCATCTTTCTTCTTACAGTCACCCCGCATTTTAATACATAAGTAGTTAGTTTTGAACAGTCTAAAAACGACTCTTTATATAGTGTTAATTTTTCAAAAACTAAGTTTGCGCTGATGAAGCTTTTATCCAAGTAAAGGAAGTCGATTAAGGCTTTCTCCGCATCCGCAATCTTTACTAACCTTCCGTCTACAAGCGTATCACTAAACCCAAAATACATCTCTTCTTCCACCTTCACGAATTTAAAACTATACAGACCTACTTTGTACGATTTTCCTCTCTCTTTTCCAATAGCTGTAACTTTTGTACTGTACTGGTCGTACATTTGATGATAATTAAGGGCGTGCGACAATGAAATATAGGCGTTTGATTCAAGAATGCTCGAGATTACTAAAACCGACTCAACCAGCTGTCCCCTGGTACCGAGGTTTTCATTTATAAAGTAGACACCTTTTTTTATTCTTTTAAACCATCCGGCTTTTTGTAAAACGCTCACCCGGTTTCTTATAGATCCTTCGTCCGAATAATAGTTCTTAAAAATTGATGCAACGTCTTCATAGTCCAAAACATTGCCATATTTTAGAATAAGCTCCTCAAGCATTTGGGTATCTTTTTGACTTAATCCAGTATATTCCATAACATGTTCATCACCAATAATAGTGACATTTGAGTATCCAGATATACTATATGAAGCTGTAGTATTTGTCAACTAATTGTATGGGTTGGTTGAGCTAAAGCGCAGATATTCTGTTCACCAAATAAAAAGGAAGTAACAAAATCCCATCTTGTTTACCAAAGTTGGCTTCCGATACCTTTACCAGCAACGCATCTTTAAAAATATCACCAAAACTTTTAAGCGATCTTGCCTTACCGGTACTTCCTGATTTTACTTCCACCGCAACTGCCCTGCCCTTTACCTGTAAACAAAAGTCGACTTCCGCAATACCTTCATTTTGATCTTTTGACCAGTAATACAAGTCCATGGTTTCATAAAAGTTACCGGAGGCTAAAATATTTTGTCCAACCACCTGCTCCGCGATTCTACCCCTATAAAGTCCATTTAAATCTTTTAGATTTATAAAGCTTTCATAAGCGTTAGATGTCATATTAACAAAACCAACATCAAGCCATACAAGTTTTTTTGACCGCCTTTCCTTCGCCATTAAAGGCAGTGAGTTAGAATTGGTTGACCTAATTTGTCGCAATAACATGACTTTTTCAAGAAGATCAAAGGCGTTGCCCATTTCCCTACTTCTAAAACCAGACTCGGCAAAATTTTCGTATCTATAGAGCGACCCTGCATACGCTGAACCCACAGTAATAATGAAATTTAAATACTTAGATGTTTCTGTGCCGGCATATTTGTACACATCTTCTGAATAAGCCGTGGAAATGTTTCGTAAGACTTTTTTACATTCTTCAAGGTCTTGCGTGGCAGAGTATATTTTTAACACCTCGGGCATCCCACCTAAAAGTGTATATTGCCTAAACAAACTTATCGCCAAGTTGTGAATGCCTGCTGGAAGTGGTTTTGGCTCCGTTAAGTTTAGATTAATAATATGGTCTCTAAGATTATCCTTACCAATCACACCAAGAAATTCAAAAAAAGTTAGAGGATACATATACCCATACTCTACCCTCCCAACAGGCATGGAAAATCCTTCTTTCTCTATTTTTGCCTCGAGTAAGGAACCCGCACAGATTATATGAAGAGCGGGCATTTCCTCATAGAAAAATCTTAACAGACTAATTAGATTGGGCGAATTTTGTATCTCATCAATAAATATTAATGTGTTGTCTTTCTCGACATTCTGTTGAAAAGCTAAATTAACTGTGGAAGCAAATATACCAATGGTGTCTACCGACTCAAAGAGTTTTAGGGTTTCTTTATTCTCCAAATTTATGTAGATAAAGTTGGTATAAAACTTTTCACCAAACTCCTTAACTGCCACAGTTTTGCCCACCTGACGGGCTCCTCTAACAACGAGAGGCTTCCTATTTGAGCTATTCTTCCAACTAATTAGATATTTTTCAAAATCCCGATTAAACATGGGTACCATTTTAACACATTTAATGTAATAAACAAGTACCATTTTATTACATCAGATGTTACGAATAAGTACATATCTATTACAAATCGAGATATGGTAGTATTGCAGATATGAGCAATATGGTAGAAAAGGCACGGGAGTTGGCCAAAAAACACCACAGCGGTGAGGTACGGGCGTCGGGTGAAACTACATATCAGCACCTTGACAAAGTGTGTCAGAAGCTTGTTGATGCCGGGATCGAGGACGAAAAGGTGCTAGCTAGCGCTCTACTACATCATTTACCAAAGATGTTGGCTGGGGCTTTGGAGACTGTTAGGCGAGAAATAGACCCGGAGGTGGCAAGGCTAGTAGCGCTGCTTCATAATTTGTCGCAAAAGGACATAAAGAAGGGGTCGCCAAAGAACTTTAACCACAACTATATAGTACAAACCTACATGAATTTGGCCGAGGATATGCGGGTTTTGGTAATTGCGCTTGCGAATCAGTGCCACAACGTTGAAACTGCCTTTGCCCTACCCCAAGAGGAAAGACAGGCGGTGGCAGAACAGACCCTCTTTATCTACGCTCCTATTGCAAAAATGTTGGGTATAGGAGTTTTTACTAGAACATTAGAAGATGAAGCGTTTAAGATTATTAACCCGGCAGAATACATTAGAGTTAAAAATATAATTGATAAGGCGTCACCCAAGATAAGAGATTTCTTTAATCAAGCAATACCCGTAATTAAAGAATTATTGTTGGAAAATGGGATAAAAACAGAAACCTCGTACAGAATTAAGGCTGTATACAGCACTTTTAAAAAATTGGGTTATTATGTATCCAAAAGTGATGGTGAAAAAGTATTGTTGTACGACATCGGAGCCATGAGAATAATTACCCAAAGTATTGAGGAAGTTTACGTTGTTGAAGATATTTTAAAGTCTTTGTGGGATCAAATCCCCCACCTGCGGGATGATTATATTCAAAAACCGCGTCCTACAGGATACAGGTCTCTGCATAACATCTTTAAAGTTGATGCGGATTTAAACATTGAGGTGCAAATTAGAACTCAGGAAATGCATCAGGAAGCTGAATACGGATTATGTAGCCATTTGTTTTATAAGATCGGGGAGAAGTTTAAAAAAGAGCTTGCCAACAACCCCAACTGGGTAAAAGATTTAAACTATTTTGAGTCGTACGACAAAGCCAAGATTGGGCATTTTGCCAACAGTGTGTATGTGTTCACCCCTAAAGGCGACATTGTTGAGCTGCCAAAGGGCGCCAAGGCATTAGATTTTGCTTATTACGTGCATACTGACATTGGAAACATGTGTGCAGGAGCTAAAATAAACGGAAGAATTGCAAAAATCGACACTCTAATAAAAGACGGGAACGTGGTGGAGATCTTAGTTGATAAAAACAAGCAAAAACCCAGCAAGGACTGGTTGCAGCTGGTGGGAACCAAAAAGGCCAGATGGGAGATTCTAAAGGAACTTAGAAAGTAGATCTTGTGGCCCCAATACAACCAGAACAGTCATAATTAGCAATCTACATAGCTTGCATTGTTACACACTAGTGTATAGATTCTTAACAAGATTGCCCTCTCTCTTCTGCTAAGAAGTTAAGGGCTTTTGTCCCCTGCCAGGTGTCGGTTATTCGCCCCACGCGGGGGCGTTTTTTTGTCTATAGAAGGGATTTAATGTACTCGCTCACGAATTTGTGGGAAAAGTCGGCCTTATAGCCAAGTCGCTTAGCTTCTTGTGCGCGCTTCTGCGCGTGCGGAACCACCCGCACTTCTCCCATAAGTCCAACCTCTCCAAAAACGGCCGTACCTTGTTTTAAAGGCTTTTCTAAAATAGACGACGCTACCGCAAGGCAAACAGCAAGATCAGAAGCACTATCATTTATTTTAAAGCCACCGGCAATATTTAGGTAAATGTCGTACTGATAGCATGGAATTTTGCAACGCTTCTCTAGTACCGCCAATAAAACCTGAAGTCTGTTGATATTAAAACCACTTGCTGTACGCTTTGGATAACCAAAATTGGTTTTTACCGAAAGCGCTTGAATTTCATACAAAATTGGTCTAAATCCCTCCATAGCAACCGCAACACATGAACCTAGCATACTAGCATCAGCTTTGCTAACAAACAATTCGCTGGGGTTAGTAACTTCCTTAATCCCGTTTTCTACCATTTCAAACATCCCCACCTCTGAAACCGCACCAAATCTATTTTTAGTAGTCCGCAAAATTCTGTACAAGTGCTGCGAGTCACCCTCCATATATAAAACTGTATCCACCACATGCTCCAAAACCTTAGGACCGGCAATTTCACCTTCTTTTGTAACGTGCCCAACCAATATGACACATATATTCATGTTCTTTGCTGCCCTAACCAACCTTTGAGAACATTCCTTAATCTGAGCGACCGATCCGGCAGACGACATTAGGTCTTTTGTGTACAAAGTTTGTATCGAGTCAATTACTAACAAATCAAATTTTTGACCGTTTTTAGCGTTTTCGGAGTTGGAGTACACTATTTGTTCAATAATATCTACGTCAGTTTCTTGAAGCATACTCAGGTTGGCGCCCCTATAGCCCATCCTTGCCGCTCTAAGCTTAATTTGAGCAGGACTTTCCTCACCACACATGTACAAGATACTTTTAGTATCAAGACTTTTACATACTTGGGTAATTAAAGTACTCTTTCCTATTCCCGGCTCCCCAGCTAAAAGAACTGCTTGACCAAGAACGAATCCTCCGCCTAAAACTCTATCAAATTCCCCTACTCCAGTTAAAAATCTTTCCGTATCTCTAACCTTAACCTTATCCAAAGTTTCTAACTTGGTCAACGCTATAAAGCCTGCACTAATACCGTCGGCAGCTTTTTTCCCACTAGCTTTACCACCACCTGATCTGTCTAAAGTCTCAACTAGGGTATTCCACTCTCCGCACTGAGGACACTGCCCCGCCCAATTAGTTACTTGAGCAGAACAGCTCTGACAAACAAAAACTGTTTTCAATCCTTTCATTGCCATACCTCCAATGTTCCCTCTGGCGACATTTTCACCCTAATCACCTTACTTTTAACCCCACTTTTTGCCCCTCTTTTCTTGCCGCCTGTCTCATCTTCACGTTTACTTATCAAAAAACCCGCTATCCTGTCCAGAAGCTCTTTTTCCACTGTTCTACGCAAAGATCTAGCCCCAAATTCCATAGAAAATCCTTTTTCCAACATATACTCCCTAACCCCCTTCCCCAACTCAAGCTTTAAATCCTTTTCTGCTAGGCTTTTTTTAACCTCACCCAATAAGATATCCAAAATCCGCTGTGAATCTTTTTTCTCCAACTGTCTAAAAGTAATTATCTCGTCAAATCTATTTAAAAGTTCCGGCTTTAAAAATGTTTTAACAGTCTGTTGCACTCGTGCTTCAATTTCCTTTTGCGACTTTGTAGAGCCGCCGTAGCCTATGTCTCTTTTATGAATAGCTTCTGTACCCAAATTACTGGTTAAGATCACCACCGCGTTAGAAAAGCTATAAGTATCACCCCTCATATCACGGAGCTCTCCCTCCTCCGTAATCTGCAAAAGGATATTTAAAACATCGGGGTGGGCTTTTTCTACCTCGTCAAACAAAACCACACTTTGAGGCTTTCTGCTTATTTTAGAAGTTAACTCCCCACCGTCGTTATATCCAAGATATCCGGGAGGTGCCCCCACCAAACGCGCCACCGTGTGTTTTTCCCCAAAGTCGCTCATGTCTAACCTTATTAAAGCGTCATCACCAAAAGCTTCTTGCGCCAAAACCTTGGCAAGCTCCGTTTTTCCAACACCTGTGGGACCTAAGAACAAAAAGTTTCCCACGGGTTTATTTTTGGGGCGCAAACCCATTTGGAATCGTACTAGCGCCCGTGTTACAACCTCCACTGCCCTATCCTGTCCCACGATTTTTTGCTTAATGCGTTTTTCCAGTTCTGCTAAGATCTTTGTTCCAATTTTATACTCTTTTTGCTCTTCCTCCTTGTATTCCTCAAGCACCTTATCTACATCTTTAGTAGTCAAAGAACGCAGGTCTTTAGAAGAAATCAAAGTTGCCCCGTCTAGCTTTTTTTCCAGTTTATGAAGCGACTTTGCCAAACGCGCAGCCTTATCATAATTCTTTTCCAAAAACGCCCCCTCAATACCCAAACCTACCTTAACATGTTTTGCCACTAAATCCCGCAGGTTCGCTGGAACTTTATTTTCCTCGTACGACGCTAAGGAACAAGCTCTATCTAAAAGCTCCACCGCCTTTTGAGGAAAAACTTCCTCCTTCATCTCAGTTTTGGCCTTTTTGTAGGCGTAGTTCACCACATCTTTAGGAATTTTAAGCAAGAAATAACCTTCCAGCTTGTGAGCCTCCATCCTTAAAATTTTCATAGTGATTTTTTGGGCCGGTTCTTTAACATCCAAGGCGGTAAAACCCCAAAATAATTCCTCCTGTAGGCCAAAATCCCCGCTGGACGAGCGGACAAGCCCGTAAGATTCGTCGTCCAGACAAATGATAAGCTTTGAATTCACCATATTTAAGCTTTCCACAAGGTTCTTAAATAAGGCTCCCGCACTTGAAGTAGCTGTAAGATTTAAAAACATTCCGGGTAAATTTTTTATTATCATAATACTTCTTCCCAACATCTTTGCCTCTGACGATAAATTTTTTATGGCGACATCAAAGGCTTCGGCGGTTGCTGGAAGGTTGGTAACAAAAGCCTGCATATTAAAGTCCAAAATATAAGTCCCAGCAAAAAGGGCCGGCGTGTCCATTAAACTCACTTTTCTGGCCATAATTTCCACGAGTGACCTTTTACCTACACCCCGAGGACCGGTTAGCAAAACATTGGAATTACTTCTTTGAAGTAATATTTTGAACATTTTGTTGACCTCTTCCCGCTCTACCAAGTGCAACTTGGGGTAAAACATGTACCTTTTTGTTAAGTCAACCGCATAATTATTTAGAATATTTGGTTTTACCACACCGCTCACATTTTTAAGTAGTAATGGCAAAGAATTTAGTCTCTCCACCTCCATACTCATATCTTCCACCCCGGCAAACCCGGCCTTAGCTAACCCCGCCAACAACAAATGCTCCGTCCCCACGTAAGTATGACCCATGCTAATAGCGGTAAAAAAAGCCTCTTCCACCAACTGGCTAAGGACTAAATTACTATCCTGTTTTAAGTTTAATAAAAATTGGCGCGACTCTATTATGCGCGTTCCCATACCTCCGGCATTGTTTATCTTTTTAATTAAATCAGTAAGGCTAATTTCAGAAACTTCTCCAAAAGAGCTTAAAATCTCCTTAGCCCTTTTATCTATTCGAGTAAGAAAGGTGCTCATTGTTCTTGTTGTTGTTCTTTAAGACTTAGAGAAAGTTTTTGGTTTTCCGGCTCAATTCCAATAACTCTAGCTTCCACCTCGTTGCCCACCTGCAAAGGTCCGTTTGCCTGACTTATATGCAAAAGTCCGTCCAGTCCCTTTTCCACATTAATAAATGCGCCAAACGGAACAATTTTACTAACCACACCCTTAACTTTTTGACCTACTTTAAAACGCTCCTCAATTCCCTCCCAAGGATTGTTGGTAAGTCTTTTAATGCTTAAAGCCAAACGCTTAGAGCTTTCATCCACACCCATAACTTTAACCAACACTTTAGAACCCACACTGTAATAAACCGAAGGGTTTGACACTTTTTCCCAAGCGATTTCAGAAATGTGGACCAAACCTTCTATACCATCCAAATCCACAAAAACTCCAAAGGGCATAACCCCGGTGACCACACCCTCGGCAGTGTCGCCTTCTTTTACCTGACCTAGCCTTTTTGTGCGCGCTTCCTCGCTATAGTGCTCCAAAGCCTTCTTTTCCGACAAAATAAGTCGATTTTTTTCTTTGTCATACTCAATAACCCTAATCTTTAAAACTTTGCCGGACAGAACTTTGAGCGACTCGCGAATCTCCACCTCACTACCATGGGCAAATTTGGCAACATCGTCGGTAAAATGTACTCGGTCTAAGTGCGACAGAGGAACAAACCCACGCATTCCCATAAAGTCAACTAAAAGTCCCCCTTTGTTGTATTCTATTACTCGTGCTTCTCCGTCTATGGACTCGCTGTACATTTTTTCAATGTCGCGCCATTTTCTTTCTCTTTCTGCTCTCTTTAACGACAAAACGGTGTAACCTTGATCACTTTCCGACTGAATTACCTGCGCCATTAAAGTATCTCCCGGTTTGAGATCGGCGAGGCTGGATTTAAATTCACCAAATTCCTCGCGGGTTATAACGCCTTCCGACTTAGCACCTACGTCAAGCAAGATTTCATCATCACGAACGGCTACCACAAAGCCTTCTACCACATCCCCCACCGTAAATTTTCTAAGCATGGGAGAATTGCTCATTAATTTTGACATTGACGATTCTTTTTTTAGAACTTTTTTTGCTTTCATATATAGAAAATATAGCAATGCTCGTGTTGAGTCCAACGAAATCACGCGCTACGCAAGTGATTTCTTATGGACATCAAACGCTCGCTTTGCGAATATTTTACACCCAAAGTCCCGGCGACGACCTATCTTCCCAGAAATCATACTCTAGTATTTTTGGCGCTGGTAGGTTTAACTTCTCTGTTCGGAATGGAAAGAGGTGGGTCCCTACCGCTATCATCACCGAGACCTTGGGCGCAAAAACCTTTAAAACCAAATAGAAAACATGTGGACTAGAAAAATTTCATTGTTAATCATCAACAAAAAGAGTCGCAAAAATTAGTACCGCTTAGCTCAACACATTGCTGTGCTTACACCTGCGGCCTATCAACGTAGTAGTCTCCTACGATCTGCGTCCCCTTGCGAGGAAGAGTTCTAATCTTGGGGCGAGTTTCGTGCTTAGATGCTTTCAGCGCTTATCTCAACCGAACATAGCTACCCAGCGATGCCGTTAGCACGACAACTGGTACACCAGAGGTTCGTTCAGTGAGGTCCTCTCGTACTATCACCAACCCCCCTCAGAACTCATGCGCTTGCTGTGGAAAGAGACCGAGCTGTCTTACAACGCTCTGAACCCATCAACGCGCCGTTTTAATGGGCGAACAGCCCAACCCTTGGGACCTACTCCAGCCCCAGGATACGACGAGACGACATCGCAAACATTCAACTATCTCTAGTTGCGCTGACTATATCTTCATCCTCATTCCTTCGATAATTTGTATTTTCGAAGAGTAGGAGTTGGCGTGTTATAGAAGTTGTGTTTTTCTGATTTTTTATCAGAATGACTCCTATCTCGTCCGCCTTTGGCGGACTCAGTCGATACGGGGTCAATCTAAATTTATCTTGTCGATAAAAAGAAAGACTTCCCACGGTATTGTCCATTGATACATTATATCAACTGGAGTTCACCGTTATTAGCCAAATTTTTGGTTCCAAATTACTTTGGAAGCACCCCAATGTACTTCAAGGTGCCAAACCCCACCGCCGCTGTGAACGCTCGGGTGGGATCAGCCTGTTATCCCCAGGGTAACTTTTATCCGATAAGTTCCGGGCCATCCATATGGCACTCGGAAGATCACTAAGACCTGCTTTCGCAACTGCGCGACTTGTATGTCTTGCAGTTAAGCTCCCATATACCTTTACGCTTACATCCCGATTTCCATCCGGGATAAGGGAACCTTTGTGCTCCTGCGTTACCTTTTAGCAGGAAACCGCCCCAGTTAAACTGCCCACCAAACATTGTCCTCTTGACCGATAAGGCCAAATAGTTAGGCTTGCCGCCTTAACAGAGAGGTGTTTCATTGTCGACCTTTCAACTTTCGTAGAAAAATCTCCCTCCTACACTACACAATTAAAACAACTAACCAATGTCAGGTTACAGTAAAGCTCCATGGGGTCTTTTTGTCCAACAGCAAGTAACCGGCATCTTCACCGGTAGTTCTATTTCACCGAGCCTGTGATTAAGAGAGTGCTCAAGTCGTTACGCGTTTCGTGCGGGTCGGAACTTACCCGACAAGGGATTACGCTTATTCACTTCGTCCGATTATATTTCTCGGATTATGAGCTAATCAACGATTAGCTCCTGCATGTCGCCATGCAGATGCGACTATATCTTCTCCGACATAATCGGAGTTTGGCGTATAGTCTGTGAGGATTCCGGAAACCTTCGTTCCCGGTCTTTCCTGCTGATTGTCCGCACTTGATACTTTTTTACTAATTATTAGTCATCTGGCACACCAATATTATATATCAGTGTGATTAGTAGTACAAGATTCCCGGAGTTTCCAGCATATAGCCAAATTTAACTATGGCAGCGCGTTAACTTACCATAGGATCCTTATAGTTAAGACCGCCGTTCACCCGAGCTTAGACCCAAAGCTGTTGTCTATCTTGCGACAAACCTTCACCTCAGGCTTTAACTTACGGGCACTGGGCACGCGTCGGCCCCTATACTTCCTCTTACGAGTTAAGCAGAGACCTGTGTTTTTGTTAAACAGTCGCTTGAACCATTTTTGTGCCCCCGCCTTTGCTTGCGCGCGGACGGGCATCCTTTTCCCTAAGTTACGGATGTAATTTGCCTAGTTCCTCAATCACAGTTCACTCGATCGCCTTGGTATTCTCTACCCGTCTACCTGTGTCGGTTTGTGGTACGGATGGTATAAAACCTCCCTAGAAGTTTTTCTTGGACGCACGACTCAATTAAGTTAGCTCACTTAAGAGCCTCCCCATAAGCTCACGTTCAGGATCTCTCCAACATTCCCGCGGATTTGCCTACGGGAACTAGCTTACTTTTTGGACCGGAATCTTTAACCGGCTTAACCTACCGCGCGCCGTTACTCCATTGGTAAAACGGTTCTACACCAGTGCAGGAATATTAACCTGCTGTCCATCGGCTACGCCTTTTGGCCTTACCTTAGGACCGACTAACCCTCCGATGACTGACATAGCGGAGGAAACCTTAGACTTACGGCGGCCGCCGTTTTCAGGCGGCTCTCGTTACTCAAGCCAACATACTCACTTGATGACGCTCCAGCATGCCTTACAGCACACCTTCACTGCTTTGTCCGCCTTTCGGCAGACGACATCAAAGCTCCCCTACCTTCCATCCACTAATGCGGATGGAACCACGAAGTCGGTTTTCTGCTTAGCCCCGTTAAATTGTCGGCGCAAAATCGTTAAACTAGTGAGCTGTTACGCTTTCTTTAAAGGATGGCTGCTTCTAAGCCAACCTCCTAGCTGTTTAAACGGTTTCACTACCTTGCCCACTTAGCAGAAATTAGGGACCTTATTCGATGGTCTGGGCTGTTTCCCTTTTGCAACAGGAGATTGCCCCCCATTGCTGACTCCTACACCACTAACGAGCATTCTGAGTTTGGTAAGAATGGGTACCCTTGCGAGCCCCAATTCTTTCCAGTATCTTTACCTCCCGTTAGATCGTTCCGCCTAAGGCGGACACATAGGGCTATACCTAAATATATTTCGGGGAGAGCCAGCTATCACCAGGTTCGTTTGACGTTTCACCACTAATCACAAGTCATCCGAGCATTTTTCAACATACACCGGTTCGGTCCTCCATCCACCTTTCGGCGGACTTCAACCTGCTCATGATTGGCTCACCTGGCTTCGGGTCTAATTCTACGCACGAGCGCCCTTTTAAGACTCGGTTTCCCTAAGCTTGCGTCGTTTATAAGCGACTTAAGCATGCGCGCAAAATTAACTCGTTGGCTCATTCTTCAATAGGCACGACATTAGGAAGCTTGCGCCCCCCTTTGTCAGCTTGTCTGTACACGGTTTCAGTTTCTATTTCACTCCCCTAACAGGGGTTCTTTTCACCTTTCCCTCACGGTACTAGTTCACTATCGGTGTTTTTGCGTATTTAGCCTTGGCTTATGGTCAAGCCTGCTTCACACAGGATTTCTCGTGTCCCATGCTACTCTGGATCAACCCAAGAAGGCATCTTCATTTTGGATACGAGGCTATTACTCTCTGTGGCCTAACTTTCCAGAAATATTCTCCTATGAAAATGCTTTGTAACTTCCAGCCACTTAAAGTGGCGTAGGGTTGTCCGCACACCTATAGATCGATTTGATCTTAGGTTTGGGCTTCTTCGCTTTCGCTCGCCGCTACTAACGAAATACAATATTGTTTATTTTCCTCAGGTTACTAAGTTGGTTCAGTTCACCTGGTATGCTCCAAAATGCCTATTTCCCTTGTCTTGCGACAAGAAACTTTAGCAGATGGTTACCTTACATTGCTGTAGGTAGGGTTTCCCCATTCGGACATCTCCGGGTATAACGCTTCTTGACAGCTTCCCGAAGCTTAACGCAGCCTGGCGCGTCCTTCTTCGCCGCAAAAACCCAAGGCATCCTCCGTGTACATTAAGTTCTTTTTGTTCTACAGATAGCATCCGCCTTGCAGCGGATGTACCTAGACGATTTACATGAAATTTTTTAGTTCTGTTTTCTATCTGGTTTTCAAGGTTCTTGCGCATCTTATGCGCTTGTCAATTTGGTGGACCCGACGGGATTCGAACCCGTGACCTCCGCGATGCAAACGCGGCGCTCTACCAACTAAGCTACAGGCCCAAAGGGCCAGGTCCATATATTATGCGCTCTTTAGAGCTAATAGTCAGCCATCAGAGGTGATGTGCTGCAATGACTATACTGTAATTAAGTAAAAGGGTTCAGAGCTTCGTGTTCAATCCCGCTGTCCCGTTATTCCGAGATAGCAAGAAGAAGGGTGAACCTTTCCATTCCGTGGAGTGTAAGTTACCACCGGTTAAAGACTTTGTCAATATGACAAGAACGACCTATTTAACAAGTTTTAGGGTCGATAGAACTTTATCTAAAGTTTCTTGAGCTTCCTGTCTTACGATGTTATTACCTGCGTGCAAAATTTCCTTAACCTCATCCATGTTTTGCTCGTAGTAACGGCGCTTTTCCCTAATAGGAGTCAAGAATGTGTTCAAGGTGTTAAAAAGCTTAGTTTTTACTTCCACATCTCCCACTTTACCCGCACGGTATCGATCTTTTAAGTCATCTACCTCTGATTTGTTAGGGTTAAACGCATCATGATAAATGAAAACGGGGTTTCCTTCCACCGTTCCGGGATCTGTGGCGTGAAGTCGCTTGGGATCCGTGTACATGCCCATAACCTTTCTCTTAAGTTCGCTCTCGTCGTCGCTCAAATAAATGGCGCTATTGAGCGACTTTGTCATCTTGGCATTGCCATCAGTTCCGACCAATCTTCGTACTCGTCCAACCTTTCCCTCCACCTCCTTAAAGGTTTCTCCATAAAGCGAGTTAAACTTACGCACAATCTCGTTTGTTTGCTCAATATGCGCAAGCTGATCCTCACCAACGGGTACCAGATCGGCATTCACACATAAGATATCGGCCGCCTGAAGTATGGGGAAAAAGACAAAACCTAATGAAAAATTGTCACCTAAACTTTTATCGCGAATTTCTTCTTTTATAGTGGGATTTCGTAAGGCCCTGTTATGTGTAACCAACATGCTAAAAATTGCTCCCAATTGATAAATTTGCGGTACTGCTGACTCTTGAAAAAAAGTTACTTTTTGTGGATCTAAACCCACCGCCAGATTATCCATGAGCACCTGGTAGATTGAGGCGGAAATTGTGTCGGGATCGTTTACGTACTTGGGATAGGCAAGGCTATGAATGTCGGCTAAAATAATATAAGTTTTGTACTCGTCTTGTAAGTTTACTCTGTTTTCAAGGGAACCAACATAATGACCCAGATGAAGTCGACCGGTTGTATTGTCACCTGTTAATATTTTCTTCACCAACTGATTATACTACAAAGATGTTCAAAGGTTTGCAGTATAGCAAGGGCTGGTGCGTTAGCAACCAACCGCTGATAGCAGACTCATAAGTTACGTTGTTGACACAAAAAGAGTAGCGGATTTGCCGGGTATAAATTCCATATTTAACGTATCACCCACTTTTAGCTGACTTAGTTCCATCTTTGGAGATTCTTTGGTAGAACCTTTGTGTATTATTACGACTGAAGGATCGTTTGGTAAGGTAAAGTCTCCCTTTTGACCACTGAGTACAATCATCTCGTTTGTGATTGATTTTACTTTGTATGCAAAGTCGACCTTTTGCGCCGCATTTTGCTTTGACATTGTAGTACTACCATAATTCACGTCTTTGGGATTTAATTTTATTAATCCTGTTTTTGTGGCGTACATAACTCCCGCAACGACGAGTACAACCACCACAAGAAGCATTACTATACCAGCAAACCCTTTTGTATTATTTGTATTACTGTTATTTAATTTCATAAGACGTCTTTCTAAAAATCACTAATTTGGACAAATCACCCGTTTATTACCATATATTAAACCTTGTGAATTTATCTTTATAGATTGGCATTTTAAACCTGATGCACTGCCAAAACCGATCGTTACATCACAAGATGGAGTAATAGGAGTGGGAGTCGGTGTAGGTGTAGATGTGGGGGTTGGGGTGGGAGTTGGTGTAGACGTGAGAATAGGAGTAGGTGTGGGAGTTGGTGTTGGTGTAAAAATAGGTGTCGGGGTTGGGGTTGGTGTTGGAGTGGATGTAAGAACAGGCGTTGGCGTGGGAGTGGGAGTGGGTGTTGGACAGGAACAAATTGGCAATAATCCTGCACCTAATGTGGATGTTGCACATAATGAATTTCTACAGCTACCAAAATAACAGTAGTTAGATGCACATTCAGAGTTTCCTACACAAATCGACCAGTTACATATACACGTACCTGTGCTGGCACAGCTGGGGCTTGGTGTTGGAGTAGGAGTAGGTGTTGGAGTACGAGTCGGCGTAGGCGTAGGTGTGCGTGTTGGAGTAGGTGTTGGAGTACGAGTCGGCGTAGGCGTAGGTGTGCGTGTTGGAGTAGGTGTTGGACACGCGCTATAGGGAGGAAGCAAACTTCGTGAAGTCACGAAGGTATAGGGATCCGGCTCAGTGCTACGATGGAGTCCGAGCATCATATCTGCGATAAAACCTTGCGTAAAAGTGTAGTTAATATCCACGGTGGAATTTGGCTGTACGGTAAAAATCGACCTTGCATAACAAATACTACTTGATAAAGATTTAGAGTCGCTATAACAGATATCGCCTGAGGCTACTGCAGCATCTGTACTACTAACTTGCACACGGAATCGCCAGTTTGCAGTATATAAGGTGCCGAAAGCAGTTGCACTGGTCGCTAAAGCGCCGTTGTAACAAACCGTTGCATTAGAAATTGTTAGCGCGGCAAAACTTCTAGGAGAAAAGACGACAACTGAGCAAAAACCACATAGAGTAATGATTCCAATTTTTATAAAAAACGTAATGGGCTTTACTTTGGGCATAACAGATGAACCACCACAACTAAAGTGTAGCACATATTTTGAATATTATGTCAAGAGGAAGTAAAACGTTTGTAGCGTTTGTAGACAGCAGGCAACTCGCAATTTAACAGGTTAATTACCTGTAAGGTTCGCGGGCCCGACCTTAAGACGGCAAAATTCTCGTCTTGAAAGATCGGGCCGCACCATGCGCCCTGCGAGAGATCAGTTCTGGGGCCATACTATGTGGGGGTTCTTTGTGAACCTCCTGGGTACCTCTCTATCCTCCGTCGGCCCGGCGGCGGCGCGGAGATAGAAAATCTGCAAACCTGTCGCCTGGAAAAAGGCCTGATCCGCCTTCACCGACTGAAAGTCCAGCCTCAGCGAGTCAATATCCGCGTGTAGCACGAGAAACTCGAAGGTGCTACCAAGCGCCTGGACCCCCGACCCGGCATCCATGTGAAGGTTCGCGATCCCCACCCCGTTGACCGAAACGTTGACGGATCCATATGCAGAATATCGGCAAAGCCAAGTGTTGGTCGCTTGGACCGATTTGATCCTGCCACCTTCCGGAACTTCAAGGTCCACTGCACTCCATGACTTGGACGGAGCGAGAAAGTTCAGGTAGACACCCTGGGTTTGCGTTTCAAGTACTTCGTACATACCAAGGGTCGACGCTACGTCGAACTCTCGACCGTCCGACATTCGTACGTGAACTTGCACACTGCGAATTCCAGCTTCTCGCCAATTATACCGAAGTTCCTCCCCCGGGCCTGCCCGCACCGTTTCGGTGATCGTACCTCCTGGGTACAGTATCCGGGTGCTGCGAGTGTTGATTTCCACCCAATTGTCTACCAACGCGACCATGGCACCCAACTCAACGCCCATTCTCTCAACCTCGAGAGTCTTGCCCGCGTGGAGAGCGGCCAGTACTTCCGCATACTTGATGGGATTGCCGTTGGTAGCCGCCTCAAGTTTTTGGGCCAACGCGTTCGGCGTTACCCAGATAGTGTTGTCACCCCGCGCGACCGTATAAAACTGGACGGGCGTTGCCGCTATGTCGCTCTTCACCTCGACGCGATAGCCGCTAATGAATTCCTGGGCGAACACTGCCGGCACCGCGACCAACAGAATCGCCATGACCAACACAACCGACAAAACGACCCTCTGCGCTTTCATGGTACCAACCTCCTCAGTCTAGATTTATTCGTGAATTGATCAAGACGCCACTATCAACTGCTCCTTACAAACCAAAAAGATGATCTGCAAAAAGCAGTTGACAGCGCGCTTATTTTTGTATTATTATTTTCTTTTGAGTTGCCTGCTTGTCAAAGTGCCAGCTCTGCAAAACTATGGGTGCAAAACTTGGCCGGATTATATCATATTTTTGAAAAAAGGAAATATCCTATAATAAAATT
>JBBAAW010000002.1:0-67235 GCA_041658075.1 Patescibacteria group bacterium | reverse complement strand
CTAAAGCGGTTTTTGATCGACCATGAAGACTTTGAATGAAGTCACAATTAAAGAGGCGATTGATGGGTTAAAGTCCAAAGCTTTCACCTCCTACGGCCTCACAAACGCTTGTTTAGCACAAATCGATGCTGTTGATACCGAACTCAAAGCCTTTATTACTGTTCTGAAAGAAGAAGCACTAGAGCAAGCAAAAGTAGCGGACAAGGTTATTGATCGCGTAGGTTCGAAAGCTTTTGATACCCAACCCTTGTTGGGAATTCCTTATGCCTGCAAAGATAATTTTTCCACCAAGGGGATAAAAACTACTGCATCTTCAAAAATGTTAGAAAATTATATTCCGCCTTTTGAATCTACCGTTACAAAAAAATTAAAGGAAGCAGGAGCCGTGCTTTTGGGAAAAACCAACATGGACGCCTTTGCCCACGGCTCATCTACAGAGACCTCCGACTTTTTTAGGACAAAGAACCCTCACGATCAAACAAGGTCGCCGGGGGGTTCTTCCGGTGGTTCAGCATGCGCGGTAGCGTCGAACATGTGCGTTTTTGCTATTGGATCAGAAACTGCAGGGAGTTTACGAGGGCCGGCCAGTTGGTGTGGGATCGTAGGACTTAAACCTACATATGGTCGCGTAAGCCGTTATGGACTTATAGCTATGGCGTCATCTACAGACTCTCCAGGTCCGCTTACAAAGACAGTTTACGACGGAGCATACGTTTTAAAAGTGATCGCTGGAAAAGATACCTTGGATGCTACAACCTCGCCAGCGGCTCTCGTTGACTATTTACCTAACGCATTTAAATCCCTCCAAGGTATAAGAATCGGCAGACCCAAAAGTTACTTTGAAGTTGATCTCGAGCCCGAGGTTAAAAAAAATGCGGAAAACTTTATTAACTTATTAAAAAATTCCGGAGCAGAGATTGTAGATGTTGATTTATTGTCACCCAAATACTCCATTGCCGTATACACTGTTTTGCAAAGATCAGAAGTTTCCTCAAATTTAGCACGACTCGATGGAATTAGATATGGAAACAACAGAACCAATTTTGGTGCGGAAGCTAAAAACAGAATGATGCTTGGTGCATACACTTTAAGTGTGGGTTATTACGATGAGTACTATGCCAAGGCGCAAAAAGTCAGAACGCTAATTGTTGACGACTTTAAAAACGCTCTTTCCAAGGTTGACCTCGTAGTCGCCCCATCCATGCCTAGCACAGCTTTAAAAATTGGAGAAAGTCAAAGGTCTCCTATTTTCGGAGAACTCATGGATGTTTTATCAGAGCCCAGCTCTATAGCGGGATTACCTGCCATATCCCTGCCCTTTGGTGTTGACGATAAGAATCTACCTATTGGTGTGCAATTTATTGGTCCACAATTTAGCGAGAAGAGAATTGTTGACGTGGCAAGTTGTGCGGAGGAACTATGCAAGTAGTAGAAATTATCGAAAAGATTCTAAATTTTCTGACCGGCAAAAAGTTTGTAAGTGAGCGCGTTACGGCAATGGTAACGCGAGACTGGCAGGAAATTGAGAATTTGTTAAAAGGCGGTATTCCCAGTCAATTAAAACAAGCATTAATTGTTGGAGACAGATCCTTGGATTCTGCGCTTAAGGATTTAGTAGCAGGGGAAACTATGGGCGAACGACTAAGAAATGCTAAAAATCTTTTTCGCTCCCAAACCTACGAAAAAATTTGGCAGGCGCATAAGCTAAGAAATTCTTTAGTTCATGAAAGCGGGTTTGAAGTGCAGAGTTTTATGTTGAAATCGTTGACAGAAAATTTTCGGAGCGGTTTAAAAGAATTAGGAATAAAGCTATGAATTGCAACATGATGTTGAATTATAAATTAACATTAGGCCTAGAAATTCATATTCAGGTCAATTCAATCAAAAAGATGTTTTGTGGATGCGACGCTAATATATGGCAAGCAGAACCAAACACCCACACGTGTCCTACATGTTTAGGCCTTCCGGGCGCGCTTCCCGTGCCAAATTTTGAGTCGGTGCAGAAGGCACAGTTACTGGGTTTGGCGCTAAACTGTCAGTTAAACCAAAGCAGCCATTTTGACCGAAAACACTATTTTTATCCCGATCTTCCAAAAGGTTACCAAATTAGTCAATACAAAGAACCGTTGTGCGGAGAGGGTTTTTTGGACTTAAAGAGCGGTAAGAGGGCAATTATCGAGCGAATTCATTTAGAGGAGGACACAGCAAAGTCATTTCATAAAAGTAACAAAACTTTAATCGATTTTAATAAGTCCGGCATTTCACTTATCGAAATAGTAACCACGCCGTGCTTTACGAATGTAGCGGATGCGGTGGATTTCTGTAAAAAGATTCAGGACATTACACGTGTTTTGGAGGTCAGTGAGGCAGATATGGAAAAGGGCAACATGCGCTTGGAGGCAAATATTTCCTTAAGGACAGCGGAAATGGAGCAAAAGGGCGAGCTGGCAAAATACAAAATTGAAGTTAAGAATATTAACTCCTTTAGGTTTATGGAAAAGGCGGTTTTGTATGAGGTTAAAAGGCAGAATGACTTATTGAATGCGGGCGAAACGCTTAGACAGGAAAATAGAGGTTGGGACGAACGCAAGGGAGCCACGATTTCTCAGCGCGACAAAGAGGAAGCCCACGATTACAGGTATTTTCCGGATCCGGATATTCCGCCCATGGTCTTTGATAACAATTATTTTGCCGACTTAAGAAAACGTCTCCCAGAACTGCCTTACCAGTTAAAGAATCGGTTGATAAAGGACTACGGATTGAATGCTGCCTCTGCCGACTTTTTTTCCACTGGTAACGGGATTAACCTTAGTAAAAAGTTTGAGGCGGTTGCTAAAAAGGCAGGCGACCCGCAAAAAGTCGCTAATTTGATAATAAATAAACCAGGATACAGAGAAATGTCTGTTGACGATCTTTTATCCGTCGTGGTGAAAAGCACCGATAAAGTACCCACGCAGGATGTTGACATCAATAACATTATTAAAAAAGTATTGGCAGAAAACGAATCCGCGATGCAAAGCTATAAAGCCGGAAAGCAAAATTCCTTGGAGTTTTTATTGGGTCAGATAATGAGATTGGCATCTATAAAGCCCGATGTTGTGGCGCTCCGACAAAAACTTACTGAAATTCTTAAATAACATAGATTGTCGTCTTGACAAAAGCGATTTTCTTTGTAATTATGTATGTGTTAACTTGCTAAACCCCCCCTAGCTCTGTAACAGGAACTAGGGGCCTTTATTTATCCTGCCTTATTTGAGATGAATGATCGCGCAACAGTACTCTTTGACGGAAGTAATTTCTACCACGGCGTGAAGCGGTGCTGGTCAGATTTTCATCTTACACAATTTAATTACATGGCTTTTGAGAAATTTCGTAGCGTTTCGCTAACTGTTAGTGCTACTTCTACACAGTATATTTCTTTGTCCATGCTTAAAAAGTCCGGTATCATCGATTTCTCCCAACCAAACTCAGGGTGAAGGTAAAGTATCGGGATGACGGATACATGTGATGCTATAATCCTCTCATGGAACTCAAGTTTAGTTTTAACGACCCTAAATACGAACACATTACCAACATGGATCAACTGGCTAAGGCGGTAGAAGTTTTGGAAAAACAACAAATGATTGGGGTTGACATTGAGGGCACGGGCTTGGATCCTTACACGGATAAGCTACTACTTTTGCAAATTGGCACGGATGAAGTAAGTTATATTTTTGACGCTCAAGTTATGCCACTTTACGGTGTAGAACCGCTAATTAAGCTTTTGGAAAATCCCAAGATAATAAAAATTATGCATAACGGAAAATTTGACTATGGATTTATAAAACTTCAAGTGGGGGCAAAAGCCAATAATATTTACGACACCATGCTGGCGGAAGGTGTTTTAACAGCGGGATTAAAGCGCCCGCAATCCTTAGCAAATTTGTCGGAACAATATTTAGAAACACGCCTTGATAAGTCAACCAGAAAGTCTTTTGAGGAGTTAAAAACTCAAATCTCTGAGTCACAATTAAAATATTCCGCTTTAGACACTTTGGTGCTTTTTCCAATTTTTACAGCGCAGTACAAACGACTTCAGGAAGAGAATTTAATAAATATTGCTAAATTGGAGTTTGCGGTTACTACAGTGGTGGCGGAGATGGAGTTACATGGAATATATATTGATGTGCCTAAATGGAGAGACATTATAGCCGTTCTTAGAAAAAAGAGAATAGAATTTCTAAATAACTTTCAGGAAGCGGTACGACCTTTATACCAGTCAACCCAAATTGATCTTTTTGGAAAACACGCCGATGTTATAAATACAAACAGTAATCAGCAATTGCTAGACCTTTTTAATAACAAACTTCATTTGGGGATTCCATCCACGGGCGACGAAATCTTAATGAGCTTAAGTCATCCCGTAGCAAAAATATTGCGCGACTACAGAGCTTATGAAAAACTCATCAGTGCTTTTGGTGACAGCTTACTCGCTAAAGTTAACAAGAAAACCGGTCGACTACATCCCGACTTTATGCAGCTTGGTGCTGCCACGGGGCGTTTTGCCTGTTCTAACCCCAACTTACAGCAGATTCCTAGAAATTCCGAGGAAGCACCATTTAGACGGTGTTTTACACCCGCTCCGGGTTATAAATTAGTAGTAACGGATTATTCTTCCATGGAGATGAGAATTTTGGCTGATCTTTCAGGCGACGCGAAAATGATAGACGCTTTAAAAAATAACCTGGATATTCATTCTTATACCGCAGCTTTGATGTTTAATAAGGAGTATACGTCCGACTTTAAAAAGAAATTTCCGGAGCTTCGCCAGATTGCCAAGCCTATTGGTT
This sequence comes from Patescibacteria group bacterium, assembly GCA_041658075.1. Taxonomy (GTDB): domain Bacteria; phylum Patescibacteriota; class WWE3; order UBA101185; family UBA10185; genus JBBAAW01. Next base: position 62,406 of record JBBAAW010000002.1, on the reverse strand, counting down.
TTGGTTTGATGTACGGAATGGGTCCCATGGGCTTAGCTAAAAGACTTGAGCAAGAAACCGGCAAGCCCGTGTCTAAAGAAGAAGGTGCGGATTATATGAATAAATATTTTGCTTCTTACCCCAACGTGCGAAATTTCTTAGATAAAGTGGCTAATGATGCGGTGGCAAAAGGATGGAGTATTACTCCGGCAGGCAGAAAACGCTGGTATACTAAACCGGATCCTAGCGACCCGGATTATAGAAAGAAAATTGGACAAATTCAACGGGAGGCTAAAAATCACCCTATTCAGGGAACTAATGCCGATGTTATAAAGTATGCCTTGGTTTTTATAAGCGAGAGAATGAAAAAAGAGGGTATTGAAGGCGCTATTACGCATACAGTACACGATGAGGTGGTAACCGAGGTTCGCGCGGATCAGGCGGAGCGTTGGGCAATATGTCAGCAAGAAGAAATGGTGCGGGCTGGGGAGCTTATTATTAAAAAAGTTCCCGTGGTCTCTGACCCCATGGTGGGTGATGTTTGGGAGCATTAGTTATGTTTGGTAACATTAGCAAACGGGTTGCACAAGTGCTAAGAATGTGCTAAGTTAAAAATATGGTTATTTGTCAAAGATGCGGGCAAAATCCCGCTACAATAACTTCATATAAATTAATCGACGGCAAACAGGTCTATTTAGCCCTTTGTGAGGCGTGTAATTTTGAGCTTTCCCAAGTGTCGTCAGGTTCGGCAACATTGCTTGACAAATTTGGCCGTGACCTTACAAATCAGGCAAAAATGGACCGACTTGACCCGGTAATTGGTCGAAAAGAAGAAATTGAGCGACTTGTTCACATTTTATGTCGTCGTACCAAAAATAATCCTGTACTAATTGGTGACCCGGGAGTAGGAAAAACCGCCATAGTGGAAGGTTTAGCACAAAGAATTGTTAGCGGACAGGTGCCGGAGCCTTTGCGCGGAAAACGCATTTTTGCTTTGGATTTAACGGCGATAATTGCTGGAACCAATCATAGAGGAATGTTTGAAGAGCGACTTAAGAATATTATAAGCGAAGTAATTAAGGCACAAGGTCAAATTATTATGTTTATTGATGAATTGCATCAGGTGGTTGGTGCGGGAGCAAGCGGTAGCACGGAGGCTATGGATGCCGCCAATATTTTAAAACCCTCGTTAGCTCGCGGGGAACTTCAATTGGTTGGTGCTACCACACTAGATGAATATCGTAGATACATTGAAAGGGACGGCGCTTTAGAAAGGCGTTTCCAGCCGATTTTAGTAAAAGAACCTTCCCAAGAAGATACTTTAGAAATTGTTAAAGGTTTGCGGGAAAGGTACGAGCAACATCATAGGGTAAAAATCAGTGATCCAGCACTGGAATACGCAGTAAAACTTGCGTCCCGGTACATTTCTGACCGCTTTTTACCCGATAAAGCCATTGATGTAATAGACGAAGCGTGCGCGCAAGTGCGTCTTTCCCAAGTTAAGGAGCCGGAAAACCTAAAAATCGTAGAACAACAGCTTAAAGATCTAAAAGACCTGCAAAAAACCCAGCTTTCAGAAGAGGAGTCGCAAAAAGTTAAAAAACAGGTGGAAGGGCTGGAAAGAGTTAAAGGAGAACTAGTGGAAATTTGGATGCAAACCAAGCTAGAGGAAATACCTACGGTGGAGCGGGAGGCTGTAGCAAGGGTGGTGGCAAGGATGACCGGTATTCCGGTGGAGGAAGTCTCGTTAGCAGAAAAAGAGCGACTTATGAAAATGGAAGAGCTAATTCATGCGCGTATGGTTAATCAAAACGAGGCAGTTAAAGTAGTAAGTTCTGCCATAAGACGAGCGCGGGCAGGACTGCGCGATATGAAAAGACCAATAGGCGTTTTTATGTTTATGGGGCCAACGGGAGTTGGCAAAACAGAATTGGCCAAGAGTTTGGCGGAAGTTTTATATGGCAACGAAAGCGCTCTAGTGCGGCTTGATATGAGCGAGTATATGGAAAAACATACTGTGAGCAAAATGATTGGCGCGCCTCCGGGATACGTTGGTTATGGAGAAGGCGGCCAACTAACGGAAATTGTGAGAAGAAAGCCCTATAGCGTAATTTTGCTTGACGAAGTGGAAAAAGCCCATCCGGATGTATTTAACTCTCTTTTGCAAATTATGGAGGACGGCAGGCTTACAGACAGTAAAGGCCGCGTGGTGGACTTTAAGAACACTATTTTAATAATGACCTCCAATGTAGGTAGCGAGCTTCTTAAAAAGTCGGACATTGGATTTGGAAGGGCGGTGTTAGGCGAATCGTCCCAGAGCAAAAAGGAAGAAATGGAAAGAAAGATTAAAGAGTCGCTCAAAGACACCTTTAAGCCTGAATTCCTAAATAGAATAGATGAAATGGTTATGTTTGTTAGTTTGTCAAAGGAGGATTTAAGAAAAATTGTGGCGTTGGAAATGGAAAAAGTTAAAAAAATGCTTACAGAGAAAAAGGTTAGTTTAAGCGTGGGAGATGCGGTTTTAGACTGGCTTGCTAAGGAGGGTTATAGCGACGAATATGGCGCACGTCCGTTAAAAAGGCTTATTCAAAAGGAAGTTGAGGATAAGCTATCCCAGATGATCATCGGGGGTGACGCGGTAGAAGGTGATGACATAGATGTAATTATGGACGGAGATGAGATAAAAGTGGCGGTTAAAGAGAAAGCAGTTGTGCAACAAGCGGATTTTTGATACTATTCCCAAGTTATGAAAATACCTGATTTTAGGGCGGGTGACACGGTTACCGTTCATTACAAAATTATTGAGGGCAACAAAGTTAGAACGCAGCCCTTTACCGGTATAGTTATTTCTAAAAGAGGTGAGGGTGTTTCTAAAACTTTTATGGTGCGACGCATTGGGGCTAATGGCGTTGGCGTAGAAAGAATTTTTCCTTTAGCCTCGCCAAATATTGAAAAATTGGTGGTGGAAAAGACCGGAAAAGTTAGACGCGCCAAGCTTTATTACCTTCGTCAGAAGGTCGGCAGACAGGCTACTAAGGTTAAAGAGCGTTTTGGTGGCACTGTCGCTATTCCGGAATCACCAGTAACAGAGGAAGAAAGTATCGTCACCGCGAAGCCTGCAGAGGAAAAAGCACAGGAAACAGCATCGGCCAACAAGAGTGCCAAGTCCGAATAATCACTTCTCGTCCACGCTTGCAATTATCTCACAACGATGTGTGCTATAATAAACCCGCTCTAAAATGCAAGAAAGCGAGGGTTTCCAAATCTTTTTGTTTTTCCCAGATTTTAGAAAAATAAATAATTTTTATAGAAGGTGGTGAATACTAGAAAAAAATGACAAAACTATACGTGGGCAATATGCCTTATAGTTACAATGATGATGCGTTAAAGCAGTTGTTTGCTGCTTACGGAGATGTTGTTGCAACAGTAATTATTGATAGAATGACCGGGAGGAGCAAAGGCTTTGGATTTGTAGAGGTTTCCGAGGAAATGGCACAAAATGCTATTGCGGAAATGAACGGAAAGGATTTAGAAGGTAGAGCTCTTGTTGTAAACGAGGCCAGACCAATGACCGAAAGACCAAAAAGAGATTTTGGTGGCGGTGGTAGCAGAGGTGGCTTTGGTGGCGACAGAGGTGGAGACAGAAGAGGTGGAAGTGGCGGTGGTGGATTTAGGAATCGATACTAATCTCCTCACCATTCTGCATTAGCAGAAACATTATCGGCTGGGTAACACCAGCCGATTTTGGTGGATTTTGGTTTTTTAGAATGCGACAATAGGCGGCATGGAAAAAGGGTCGACTTTAAAACAGATTGCGCTTTTTGTTGGTGGGGTTGTGTTTGTAGCACTATTAGTGATTTTAATTAAAGCTTTTGGAAAACCAGGGGGCGATAGTTCTTATGTAGCGCAAAATAACACCACGACCAAACCAGTCGTCTCAGATATTCCAACCGACAATGTTAAGGGTGCTCAAAAAGAGTTGCCCCAAGAACCAAATTTAGATAAAAAGGAGAACCAAAAAATGACAGTTGAGCAGAAAATTGCGGTAAAAGCTCCCGTGGAGATGATCGACGCGAGCAAAAATTACACGGCAACTTTAAAAATATATACGGGGGATATCAGTTTGGGCGACATTGTAATTGAATTGAATGTAAAAAATCGACCGCAAACCGTAAACAATTTTGTTTACCTCGCTCGTTTAGGTTTTTATGACGATGTTATTTTCCACCGCGTGATTGATGGGTTTATGATTCAAGGCGGTGACCCTTTAGGTACGGGCATTGGTGGTCCTGCTTATAAGTTTGCTGATGAGCTAACTGCACCCAACTCTAACAGTAAAGGTACTATTGCGATGGCGAATTCCGGTCTAAACACTAATGGGAGCCAATTTTTTATAAATTTGGTTGCCAACAATTATTTAGATACCAAGCATACGGTTTTTGGAAAGGTTACAAGTGGGATGGATGTGGTAGAGAAGATTGGAAAAACACCTGTTGATCAAAACGATCGTCCGCTGACTCCTATGGTTATAAATTCGGTTGAGATTGTTGAGGATTAGGTTAGTCCTTTGGCGTGGTTCCGTATATCACAACTTTTGTCCCCGTACCGTTTTCCTGTTCGGAAGTGGCCCAGTTAAAAAGCTCTTTTGCGTCCTCAATCTTCATGTTGATACAGCCGTGGCTCATGGGGTGCCCAAAATTGTTATGCCAGTAAGCGCCATGTATTCCGAACCCCTTAAATTTTGACACGCTGTTGCTGTAAAAGTACATGGTATAAGGAACATTTGGCAGATAGTAGTATGTGTTTAAGGCCTTAGATCCGCCGGTCATGAGTGTGTATTCCAGCTTAGTCCAAATATGGAACTCGCCGGTGGGCGTTAAGCCCCATTTGCCCGTGGACACTAAAAAGCTGTATACTTTTTTGTTATCTTCAAACGCGTATAGTTTTTGGTTTGTAAGGTCAATTTCTATGCGTTTTTCTTTGTTGTCGCTGGATTTAGAACTTAAAACGTTGTTTTCCGGATACAGGGGAGTTGAGATTTTGTTTCCGTGAAATTGCGCTGTTAATAGTTTTGTGTTGTAGTTAGAAGATATGTTGTTTGGGTCAATAGGACTCTGTCTGTTTAAGTAATTAATTACAGGATTTAAAAGAACAGCCGGAATAATTATTAATAATGCGACAGTAAGTAATCGTTTCACTAGTTTATATACTACACTTTCACAACCAGATTAGTAAAGACCGGGAATTTTAAAGGGAATTAAAGCCAGAATAACTGCCGGTTCGTAAAAAGATGTTCGGGTTAAAATATCGCCCGTTAATATTCCAACTGCGCCATTTGCTTGTTTGGAGTTTTGTTTGTTAAAAACAATATCGTCCGCTTCTCCCAGCTCTTTTCCTTGTTTTATCAACTGCGCGACTTTATTAGGTAAGAAAAAAGATCCGGTTTTGCCCTTACCAAATTTTCCTTCTTTTGACTTAATAACAATCCACGCAAAGGTTAGCAGCTCTCCTTCCGTTTCTTGAATGCCGCCCTCAATTCCAACCCAATAATCGCCATCAGATTTAGCAATCGACGCATTATTTGCCCGATTTATTGCACCTTCCAGGGTTTCTTTTTCCGACATCGGCTGATCTAATACATCCGACTTGACGGTAATTCCCTCGATTTCAAAAGTTTCGTTTGGAAACATCCTCTTAAATCCCGCCAAGGTAGTTTGTATTTTGACCGGATTTTTTGATGCTACAACTATTTTCTTCACACTGTCACCCTTGTTTAGACGTCTTTTTGATGGTATTTCTAACACATTCCTCAAAGTTTAAATTTTGTGTATTGCAGAAAGCAAGGATAAGATTTAGCAAATCGCCTACTTCCTCGGGGATAGGGTCGGTATCTTTGATCAACTTTTTATAACCTGGATTTTCAGCCAGCCATCTTCCCAATAATTCCCCAAGTTCCTCTGTCATTGCGAGTAAAGTCGAACTTTCATACTTATATTAAGTATTCGCTGTATTTAGTAATATCCACACTATCATTTCCGTTAATTATTCGTTTGTATCTTTCAGAAAGGTCCTTTATAGCGCCTGCAAAATTGGTCTTTAGTAATTTGTTAGCTATCGTATCAACTTCTAAGGCATCGCTACCTCCAATTATTACACCCCAGTCTAAAATAGGGGTAGCGATTTCCGTATCCCAATTTATACTGCAATGTTCAAATACACCCTCCACAACAAACTTTGTATTAAAAAGAGACCGATATATTTTATTAGCGTCTATAATGCTTTGAGTGAGTAGGTGCTCCGTGTCACCTCCATGATATTTCTCGTACCTTGTAGGGTCCGGTATTAATCCAAACAAGTTTTTAATAGACAGCGAAGCTCCGTACGACGAGTCTATCTTTGCTTTTGAGAAACTTATCATGTCATAACCTTTAAGTTCATATATTTTATTTGGGATGTAGGAGTATAAATCTTCTGCACTTACGGGAGCATATTTAGACTCAACTATAGTTTTTACCTCGTGTGGAGAAGCTGTTTTACCTCCCCAGACTTCATTAGTAATATTTAAGTATTCAGCGTTGTGCTTTTTCAGAACCTTTCCTATACCCGTCTCATTTAGAAATATACCATCCTGCTTTTTGAAAAAGTCCCAATGGTCTTTTCCTGTTTTTAGGTTTGCCTCTTTGGACGAGAAGTAATCGCCCTCACCCCTAACTTTCTTATCAGTCCTCCAAAATGTGTAGCTTTCAGCAAGGATTGTTGGTCTCTTTACGGCTGTTAGGAACATGTCTAAAACCCTTGCGTCAGTATAAGTTCCTTTTTGATAGCTAACCCAATTAGGTTTAACAATTACTTTAGGACTTTTTAGGTCTAGGAAAGCTACGAATTCATCCATGTCCACCTGAGTTTTTATCTTTTGTATTCTGAATGTATTCTGGTTCATATTATTTTGTGTTGTAATGCTCCTTTTCCCAGTGTCTTATTACAGATAGAGCCTTTTCTTGAAGCTCTGGCACATGTACAAACTCAATTCTATCGTTAAAGGTATCAAAAAGTGGCATCGTGTCTATTGGAGTTTCGTAATAATCACTAGAAACTAATGATTTTGGAACAGCGTAAACCACTCTTCTTATTCCAGACCAGTAAGCGACACCCGTACACATTAAGCAAGACTGAAGACCTATATATAGAGTCGCCCCTTTTAACACTCCCGTCTTTTTAAAAGCAGATGTGACCGCCTTAGAATCGGCATGGAAGAGACCTGGATAAGGCGAGCTTACCTCCGAAGCTATAACTTTTCCGTCCTTAACAACCACAGCCCCTGCTGGAAAGTTTCCTTCCTCCATAGACTTTTTAGAGTTTTCCAACGCTAGTTTTAAGTATTTTATGTCTTCTTCCATACTCTGGTGAGGGCGGCGGGAATCGGACCCGCGACGAACGGCTTAAAAGGCCGTCACTCTACCACTGAGTTACGCCCCCTCATATCAACCCGCCCATTATATTGAAACTGCCCTGTTATTTCAAGTCGCAAGAATATATAATTCTCTTGTATGACTGCCCAAGAAGTTCAAAAAGATGTGGGTTTAACAACCACGCAAGCGTTGGAAAATATAAAAAAGTATGGCGCCAACATTTTAGATTCACAAAAGTTATCTGCTTTTAAAATATTTGTTCGACAATTTAAAGGCAATTACCTTGTTTATATCTTAATCGTATGTACTGTGGTGTCCTTCTTTCTGGGAGAAAGAGCAAGCTCCATATACATCTTTATCATGATTTTTGTAAGTTCGGGACTGGGTTTTTGGAATGAGTACTCCGCCCAAAAAACGGTAGACGGACTTTTAAAACGCATAACGCCAAAGGTTTTGGTAAAGCGGGACGGTGAAGTTGTGGAGCTTTTAATAACGCAAATTGCGGTTGGCGATATAGTTCTCTTTTCTACCGGTAGTGTAATTCCGGCAGATCTTCAAGTTTTACAGGCAGAAAATTTAGAGGTTAATGAAAGCGTTTTAACGGGGGAGAGCGAGCCGGTTTTTAAGATGGTGGATGATGCCATTTATATGGGGACAAATGTGGAAAGCGGACACGGGGTGGGTGTGATTACAAAGGTTGGTCGGCAGACAAGGTATGGTCAGATAGCTAAAAACATTAACTTCTTAAAACCTGAAACGTCCTTTCAGTTAGGTTTAAGGGGTTTTGGAAATTTACTTGTGCGGGTGATTTTTATTTTAGCGGCGGGGATTTTTTTGGTAAATTCTGCGTTGGGTAAAGACATGCTTTCTAGTTTAATGTTTGCCTTAGCTATCGCAGTTGGTTTAACGCCCGAGCTTTTACCTGTGGTGGTTACTTTAAGTTTGTCACACGGCGCTGGGAAATTATCTAAAAAGCATGTGGTGGTTAAGCAGTTGGTAGCGGTGGAAAATTTAGGGAATATGGACATTTTATGTTGTGACAAAACTGGTACTTTAACTGAGGGCAAGATTGAACTAACGGATTTTCTTGACACTGGGGGACAAAGGAGTAGGCAGGTTTTAGAAAGAGGGTTTTTGAGTACACCTAAAGTCCTGCATATGGGTGTAGCTATAAACTCAATTGATCGCGCTATTATTAACGCGTCAGAAAAAATTGGTGTAACAAAAAGCTTAGGTGTTATTAATTATTTGGATACAGAATCTTTTGATTACAACAAAAAAGCATCCTTTAACGTGGTTAAGTTTGAGAGCGAAATTCACTTTTTAGTTAAGGGTGTTTTTAACGATGTGGTAAAAATGTGTTCCTCCAGTGTCGACATTAAATTTATGCAAAAAAGGGTTGATGAGTTAAGTATGCGAGGTTTTAGGGTGGTAGCACTGGCGGGAAAGATTCTGCAAAAAGAGCGTAAGGAGTATCAGTGGGACGAGGCAACAGATTTAACTATGTACGGAATTTTGGTTTTTTCCGATGCTCCTAAAAAGGATGCTAAAAAGTCAGTGGAGCGACTTGAGAAGTTAAACATTGACCTAAAATTATTAACGGGCGACAACGAAATTGTAGCGCTTAAAGTGTGTGCGGAGGTTGGGCTTGGAGTAAAAGGTGTAATTTTAGGTGAGCAGCTGGATAAGTTGTCGCCAGCGGAGTTTGGGAGTGCGGTGTCTAAAAACAATATTTTTGCCAGAGTAACACCGGAGAATAAATTGGATATAATTAAGGCTTTGCAGGTTGCGGGTCACGCGGTGGGTTTTTTAGGCGACGGGATAAATGATGCGCCTGCTCTGCATACGGCTGATGTGGGGATAAGTGTGAACGGAGGTGCTGACGTGGCAAAAGAGTCTGCTAGCGTAGTTTTAATGGTAAAAGGATTGGATGTGGTGGCGGAGGGTGTAATGGAGGGTCGTAGAATTTTTAATAACACAGTTAAATATATTTTAATGGGAACAAGTTCCAATTTTGGTAATATGTTTTCAGCAGCTTTTGCGTCATTCTTTCTACCGTTTTTGCCTATGACACCGGTGCAAATTCTTTTAAACAACACGCTCTATGATTTTTCCCAACTCACGATTCCCACCGACAATGTAGATAAAGAGTCACTTGTAAAACCACGCCATTGGGACATTGGTTTTATTAGAAAGTATATGATCTTTTTTGGGCCAATTAGTTCTCTTTTTGACTTTATAACTTTTTTCAGTTTAATGTGGATTTTTAGGGCAACATCTGGTCAATTTCAAGCGGGTTGGTTTTTAGAATCGCTTGTAACTCAAACTTTAGTAATTTTTGTAATACGAACAGCTAAGTTCCCTTTCTTTAAGTCTAGACCTTCCAAACCATTAATAATCTCATCTATTGCGGTGTTGGTTACGGCATTGCTTTTGACAATATCTCCCATACGAACTTCATTTGGATTTGGTGTATTAAGTCCTCAGTATTTTGTGTTTTTAATAATTGTTGTGATCGTTTACATGAGTCTTGTCGACAGGTTAAAAGCGCATTTTATTAAAAAATTTAAAGTTTGGAACTAGTTGTGATAAAATCTTGCAACTGCTAAATTTTTGATGAAAGGTTACATTTATGAACACAATTATGAAGTTACCCAAAATAAAACTTGGCCCAACAGTATTTTTGCTAATTATTCCTTTGGGAATATTGGTGGGTTACTTTTTTTCTAATATAAAAGGCTTTGTTTCCGGTGGATATAAGGGTATTTTAACACCTGTTAACAAGCTTTTGTATGTAGCTAAGGTCAACGGAGTGGGGATTTCTAGAGAAGAGTGGGAAAAGATACTTAAGTCGCGGTACGGCAAGAACGCAGCAAGCGAATTGATTGACATCTATATTGTTAGAGGTGAGCTAAAGAAAGCTGGAATTACTGTCTCCGAGGAGGAGGTTAATGCGGAAATCGCTATTATTGAAAAACAGTTGGTTGGGCAAAGCTTAGAAACTCTATTGCAGCAACAGGGAAGAACCTTAAGCGATTTTAGAAAAGACATTTCCTTGCAAGTGGGTATGAAAAAGCTTTTAAGCGGCAAGGTTGTAATCGCCGACGCGGATATTGATGCGTATGTGAAATCAGCTGGAGCGGCTTTAGAAGGTACAACGGATGCAGAAAAGCGTGTTTCCGCTAAAAAAGTCCTAACAGAGCAAAAACTTGGCGAGGAGATAAACAGATGGTTCACCGAGTTGCAAGCCAAAGTTAAGGTTGAAAACTACTTAGAGTAGTTCTAAAAGTTGAACATTAAGTACTCAGGTTTAACAATCAGCAGCGCGCCAATGATAACCATTAAAAGCCCGCCAATTAGATGCGAGTATCTGGCATATTTAGTGGAAATCCCCGTGGCCTCCAAAGTTTTCATGGCAATAACAAAGATGATTATGTCGTCCAGCATAAAAAAGAAAATATAGAGCAAAATGTAAAGGTAGTATTGAATAGAAGGAAGTTGATTTAAGGCCAAAATCTGCGTGAACATTGCCGGAAATCCTGCTGAACATAAAAGCTCCACCAAATTTACCGCAAAAGCTAAGGCAATAATTCCAAAAAGTGCTATTAGTAAGTTTTTGTCGTAAGTTATTTTTTTTAGTTTATCAAAAGTTTTTTTACGTTTTTCATCATCCTCCACAACACATCCGGTACGATGTTGCCAATATTTGTTTAAACTAAAAGCCCCTGCACCAAGAGCAAAAACGGCAATAGCCAATCGCACCCAAACTACGAATCCAATGAAGAGAAGAATGTTAAGCCAGGCTGACATGAAAAAGAAATAAACTAAACCTGATGCGATAATAAAAGTCGATCCTAGAAACCAGCGCCTTTTTTTATCCTGCAAATTTAACAAAAGACTTATCAGGAAGAGCAAAACCCACATGGCGCAAGGGTTAAATCCATCTAAAGTCCCTATAACCACGGTAATAATTGGCAGGGAGAGGGTGGTTAAATTAATTTTTCCGATGATTGGGAAATTGACGTCTTTCCAGGGGTTTTCTTTTGGAACATCGGATTTTTTTTCCGGTGGAAGAGGGGCCAAGTTTGACACTACATCCACACATTCGTTTTGCAGGCACGACTTTATATAACTGCGAATCTCTGCTCCTGTGGTGTCGTCTGTATAATAACCTCCTATATATTTATCTCCAACCACAGTAAAAGGTACGCCCTTAACGTCCGCGCCCAATTTCTGTCCAACATTCTTAAAGATCTCACGGTTTTTTGCGCTTCCCCAAACTTCAAATTTTCTAATAGTCAGGGTTGGGAATTCTTTTTCGATTGTTTTAAGAAATTTTTCTTCTGCTGCGCAGTGTGGGCATCCGTTTCCCCAAAAGAAGTAGAGTGTCACGTTATTTTCCTGTGCGTGGACCGGCTTTGTCGACGATGTTAGAAAAAAGCCCGTCAAAATAAAAAGGATCGATAAAATAAAAAGTGATTTGTGGAAGCGCATCGATCTATTTTACACGAATTTAATTATCTTTGTGTTCGTTAATTATCTTAAGTAGCTCGACTTTGAAGGGTTCGCCGGTTAAACGGGTGATTTCGTTGTTGTTCTTGTCTAAAAAGATGAAAACAGGTAAATGCTTTCCCACTTTCCATTTGTTAACCATCTCCTGCGAATTGTCATACTCAAAATAGCGGGTTTCCAGCCAAGGATTTTCTGCCTCGATTTCTCTCCATCTGGGTTTCATAACTAAACAACCAGAGCACCAGACTGCGCCAAATTTTAAGACTTTCATAGTTTGATTATAGCAAGAAGCCAAAAAAGCCCAACGGCGATTCTGTAAATTCCAAATGGCAAAAAGGTATGTTTTTGAACGAATTTTATAAATGACTTAATGGCTACAACGGCTGTTAAAAAGGCTCCGATGAACCCAAACGACAGCAGCAAAATTTCGCTTTTGGAGAAGCTAAAGCTCGATTTGTACAAATCGAGGGTTGTGGCGGCAAGCATTGTGGGGATGGCTAAAAAAAAGGAAAACTTAACAGCATCGTTTTTGTTTAAGCCTGTAAGCATTCCGCCAAAAATGCTTGCCGCCGATCTGGAAACCCCTGGGATCATAGCTAAGCTTTGTGACAAGCCTATGGCTAAAAGCCTCACGGTTGAAATCTCGTTAAAGCCAACCTGTCGGTTGGGGATTTTTTGAGGCGCAGACTTAATTTTATCGATAAATATAAAAACAACACCGCCAACGATAAGAGCTAACGCTGTAACAAGCCCGTTTCCCAATAGTCGCATCTTTATAAAGTCATACAGCAAAAAACCCAAGATTGCGGAGGGCAGAAAGGCTATAATTATCTTAAACCAGAGTCCTACATTTTTAACGAGTTCCTTAAAATATAGCACCACTACGGCAAGAATTGCGCCTAGTTGGATAATTACCTCAAAACTTTTTACAAAATCCGTTTGCGCTACGCCTAAAATTTGCAACGCTAAAACTAAATGCGCGGTTGACGAAACTGGCAAAAATTCCGTTAACCCCTCAACTATAGAAAGAATAAGTGTTTGAATAATTGTCATCGATTAAAAAGTCGACTAAAAACCCCCGTGTTGTAAGCAAGTACCAAAAGATAAACCAAAATTACAAAAAAAGCGCCCTTAAAAACTAAATCTTTTAAAGGTTGGGGGTTATTTTGCATTTCGTTCACACCAAGTATTAAAGCACGACAATAGAGTTTTAGGTAGTATCTTCACAAATTAAATAATGGTTTGCGGGAATAATGTAAGAGACTTAATTTGACTTACATATAAAAAGTCGTACTATATTAAGTATGAATAAAAAATATTTATCAATAATTCCAGCTTTATCGATTTTAGTTTTTATCTCTCAGACCACGTACGCTGTAGATAGACAAGGAACCGCTATAGGGAGCGCCGCGGTAAAAAAAGTTACAGCAACTATAGATAGATGGGCAGAACAGACACATAGGCTGAGAGAAAAACTTAAGGGAGGAGAGAATCTTCCGATTGACCTTGAAGAGCGTACCAATGCAATAAAAGAAAGGCGCGATAAGATCTGCAAAAACACGCAGGATCGGGTGAATGAAAGATGGAATAAATATTACGCAAGAAGGACGGATCGGGTGGAGAATATGGATAAAGGTTTAAAGGTTTTGGAAAAGAGAATAGAATTTTACAAAGGCAAAGGCTTGGATGTTAGTAATCTGGAGTTGGATTTGGTGGCGCTTACCTCTTTGGTTAGCGACTACAAAACTGCGTACGTAGAGTTTTTAGATTTGCTGGAGGGTGCAAAAATTATACCGTGCGCAAATTATGAGGGTCAATTCTTGCCTAAATTAAAAGAGGCCAAGGATCAATGGTTGGCTGTGAAACAAAAAGCGGATACCATTAGAGATTATTACCGCAATACAGTTAAAGTCCACTTGGAGGAATTAAGAGCGCAATTACTGGTCGAAAAGAAAATTGATGGAACGGAGGAGGAGTAAAAATGAAAAAAATTGCTATTTTGATTATTGTTGGAATTGCATTAGTCTTAAGTGCCACACTTCTTTATATTAGTAACGGTTTGGTTGTAAGTAAGGCACGTAAGGTCACAAATATGGTTTCTGGCGAGGTTAAAGAAGGCGGACTTATTCCATCAGGAAAGCAAGATGAGACTAGTTTAGATGCGGTTTTTGGTGGAGAAGAGTTGGTGGACAATTTTGATGACATCGTGCAATAAAGTATTGACTTATTGAAAAAATCATCTTTAATAAAACTAGGTAATAATTTGTGGGCTAAAAAAGTATAATTTCGTTATGCTTCTAAGCTCTGCCCTGAGGGGGTGTTTGTAGTGCCCGCAGCAAAAAAGAAAAAAGCTGGAAAGAAGAAAAAGAAATAACCGGTTAATGGTTATTTAAAAAGATCCCGCTCATGCGGGATCTTTTTTGTTGTTTTGAGTACTATAATAAGCAGTTTAATGTCGCAATAAATAAAATAGCTCGTGACCGCCTAAAGAAAGCATTATAGCGCCTGTTAAGTTAACCAGCGCTGACGTCCATATATAGCGTTTGTAAGGAACTCCGTACATTCCGGCCATAATGCTGATGACCTTGGATCCGTAAAATGGTAACATTCTTCCCAAAGTCAAAACAGGAATAGAGTCTATGGGCAGTTTGCCAAGCCCAAAAGGGAGTTTCTTTCTTTCTTTTTCAAAATCTATATCTTGACGGATGCGCGCGCCTATAAAGTATTCAACCAAGGCAGCTATATTGTTGCCCATCCAAGCTATAGCGGTTCCATAGAACGGACCGTATATAGCTCCGCAAATGAGGGTCAGAGAATCGGTTGGCACTGGGGTAGGAGCAAAGAGCGCATACAATAAAATTGCTACTGCGGGCCCCGCCACCCCCGCTTTTAAAATAATGTTTTCTGCGTCACGAATATTTTTAGCTACAAAAAATAGAAGCAGTACACCTAAAGCCAGTCCAATAATTGAAATGATAGTTTTTATCGTTTTTTCTTTCATCTCAAAAGTATAATATAATTCGTTTGTGAATACCAAAAAATTTAAGGATTTGGTTGTAAAAAGTTTAGCAGGTTTGGTGGTAGTACTGTTGAGAGTTAACCAAAACTCTCAGAGTAATGTGTTTGTGAATAATAATGTAACAAGTAATTCAGAATATGGTTTTTATTTTTACGACAACGCCCAAGAAAACCAGGTTAAAAACAATTACATTGCGTTTAATGGGAAGGGTGCTTACCTAAAAAGTGGGGGCAACGAATTTGTCGAGAACGCGATAAAAGAAAACCAATACGGGGTGTATCTGTATTCCGGTTCAAAGTCCAGTAGATTTCATAACAACATAATTAGTGCAAATAAATACTATGAAGTTTATTACAAACGCTTTAGCGCGCTTCAAACAGCGAAGTTCTAAATAATATCAGCAACGCCGACTTTACGCCAAAAATAATATTTTATGCTAAAAAAGTGTATAATAACGGTTTGCTTAAGGATGACGCTATGAACATACGAAATATTGCAATAATTGCGCATGTAGATCACGGTAAAACCACTATTGTGGACGGACTTTTAAAACAGTCCAAAACTTTTAGGGAAAACGAGCTTTATATGTCGCAGGATTTAATAATGGATTCCAACGACCAGGAACGCGAGCGCGGAATTACGATTTTAGCCAAAAATACAGCTGTAAATTACAAAGATGTAAAAATCAATATTATTGACACGCCCGGGCACGCAGACTTTGGTGGAGAAGTAGAGCGCACCTTGAATATGGCAGATGGTGCGCTTTTGGTTGTGGATGCGCAGGAGGGACCTATGCCACAAACTCGGTTTGTTCTTAAAAAAGCACTTGATTTAGGACTAAAGATTATTGTGGTAATAAACAAAATCGACAAAAAAGATGCTCGGGTTGAAGAGACGTTAAAAAAGATCCATAACCTTTTTCTGGAGTTGGCAACACACGAGTCGCAATTAGAAATCCCGATCCTTTACGCCATTGGACGGGACGGCAAAGCTTGGAAAGAGGTTGACGATGCACGCGTGGATTTTGCACCGATTTTTGATGCTATTTTGCAGTACGTTCCGGCTCCATCATCAAACATCGACGAGCCTTTTCAGATGCTGATTTCAACATTGGATTGGGATAATTTCAAAGGAAAATACGCCATTGGCCGAATTACCCGCGGTGTTGTTAGGGCAGAATCACAGGCAGTTTTAATTAAAAGTAATGGTGCAAAGGAGAAAGTCGTAATAGAAAAAGTCTTTGTTAATCAAGGTCTTAAAAGGATGGAAACAGAAGAGGGGATAGCCGGAGACATTGTTTCATTAACCGGTATTAAAAATGCTTCCATAGGAGATACTATCGCCGATCCCAAAGATCCCGTTGCCTTGCCTACAATTTCTGTAGAAGAACCAACTTTAAGCATCTCAATTGGTCCAAACACCTCACCATTTATGGGTAAAGAAGGCAAGTTTTTAACAGGTCGACAAGTTTTGGAACGGATTGAAAAAGAAGTCCAAACAAATATTGCTATGAGGTTTAAAATTACAGAGGACGGGCAGTATATGTTATCAGGTCGTGGCGAGTTGCATTTAAGCGTGTTTTTGGAAACTTTAAGACGCGAAGGTTTTGAGTTAAGTGTGGGAAAGCCTAAAGTCATAACAAAAACGGTAGATGGCATGGAAATGGAGCCTGTGGAGGAGCTTTGTGTGGATGTGGAAAATACATACCTTGGAGCAGTAAAAAGCGAACTTGGTAGAAGGCGGGGCGTTTTAATTTTACAAGAAGACCTCACAGAAACTTCCACACGACTAATTTTTGAAATTACCACCCGCGGAATTTTGGGTTTGCGGGGAGCTTTACTTACCCTTTCTAAAGGTACAGCGGTGGTTAATTCGGTATTTTTGCGACACGAAAAGGCTGGTGCGCCAATATCTAAACTTAGAAAAGGCGTTATTATTGCCTCCTCCACAGGAAAAGCGGTTGCTTACGGTCTTGTAGTGGCGCACGACAAAGGTCCTGTTTTTATTCCACCCCAAACTATGGTTTATCAGGGAATGATTGTGGGGCTTAACGCACGTGATGAAGATATGGAGGTAAATGTTTGCAAAGAAAAGCAGCTTACCAATAATCGCTCAGTAGGAGAGGAGGGAATAGTTTTACCTCCGCACGTTGAAATGAGTTTGGAACAGTGTCTAGATTTTTTGGAGGACGACGAGCTTTTAGAAGTTACTCCTTTGAACTTACGACTTAGAAAAAGAATCCTGGATCCTAATTTAAGACACCGCTCTTCCAAAAAAATAGTCTGATCTTTTGGTTTTAATCGGGGCTTCCCGCGGTCTTTGGAATTGCCATAAGCATCTTTGCTTGTGGATACCAGCTTCCGTCCGATTTTTGCCAGGCAAATCCTGAAGCGCACGGATCGCTGCTTCTAAAAATAAACGGGGTAACAGCCACTATTCTTACATCATTTAACCAATAATTTACAAAGGCATCTTTATATCTTTTAGACACGGTTTCTGTCGATAAAAGATTACTTTGAGAATATTGAACACAGCCGTTTTGCCCTTCTTTATGTAACCAGCCCGTTTCAGTAATAAATACCGGCAAAGGTCCCACGCCAAAATACTTTTTAAGTAGACCTAATTCCCATGTGTAGTTATTTATTGTGTCACGAGCACTGTAACCGGCGGGTAAGTTATTTATATCTCCGCTAAAATTGGGGTGAGGATAAGAATGAGTTGCCCAGCCGTCGATCTTTTTAAAAATTCCCGGAACCGCTTTATCCATTCTGGAAAGATACGCGTCTTCACTCAAGTACCTATCCTGTGTT
Organism: Patescibacteria group bacterium; assembly: GCA_041658075.1. Lineage (GTDB taxonomy): Bacteria > Patescibacteriota > WWE3 > UBA101185 > UBA10185 > JBBAAW01. Next base: position 44,677 of record JBBAAW010000002.1, on the reverse strand, counting down.
CGCGCGCTACTGTTAAATGCCCCAGGCATGATAAAAAATCTATCGCTTTTCTTTTTAAAGGCCTTGATAGCTTTATCTAAGGCTTGGGCGTATTCTTCCGGCGCGATTTTTTGGCACCAGTAGTCCTTGGAATTCATTTCGTTAAAAACAGTAATGTAACGATGTTTGCTGGGCCATTTTACGCTATTTAAAGTTTTGGCTAGTTCTTCAAAGTCCATCTTATCCGGCTTGCACACATTGTTATTAGAAATCTGTACAATGGGAATCAGTTGACTTTTTGATGCGGCATCAAAGAGTTCTTGCCAATACGATTCGTTACCATCTTTGATATCCATTGTTAAGAGTACGTAGCCCCATTTACCCCCACCGCTGTTGATAAGTTTGGCTGCAGCTTTAATATCGTCGGTAATATTGTGAACGTACATGCCCACTTTGTTATTTGCAGTTGTTCGACTATAAAAGACCTGACCGCTGGCATCCTCTGTTCCTAGTACTTTCGTAGATTTGCTGGATTCGGTGGGCTTTTGCTCTGCAGCGAGTACTGCAAGCTCTGCTGCTGGGGTGGATTCAATAGGTTCTTCGATTTTCGCGGACGTAGTGGATTCTGGCACTTTGCTTGGGTTTGAGTCAGCTCTATGATTTCTGAAAACTTGTTCCTTGGTAATAATTAAAGAAGCTGTTACGGAAAGGAACAGGACCACAAACATAGCAAGAAATAACTTTAGTACAACATGTCCGTTCTCAGGTCTTTTCATAAGCACAGTCTGCATAAATAATCGTGTGATGTCAAAGGGACTGATTTGCGTTGATCACGCAGCCTACCTCCTCATAACTTCGGCACTCCATTAATTTTTGTCTCAGGTCGTCTGCGCCTTTAAATTCCTTAACGTAGATCTTGAAAAACTTTTTCATAAGTTCAAAGTTTTTTGTCTTGCCCCATGTGTCATTAAACAAATCAACGTGACGTTTTAACAGGTCGATGTATTCTTTCTTAGTGTGTTTTAAAGGATTTTTACTCTTTTCAAAAATCCAAGGATTGTGAAATATCCCTCTCCCAATCATTACTCCGTCCACACCGTAATTATTTCGTTTCTCTAAGACCTCTTTGTAACTGCTGACATCCCCGTTTCCGATTATAAGAATTTCCGGATTAATTTTATCTCTAAGTTTCACAGCTTTAGCAATTTCTTCCCAATTTGCTTTTTCTTTGGACATAGCCTCGGCTTTTCTTCCGTGAATTATCAGAGTGTCAATGTTTCTCGACAAAAGAAATGATATCCATTCTTTGGTTAATTCCTGATCTGTATCCAGCCTTGTTTTTACGCTAAGCGGTATGTTCGGCGAGCCCGCTCTTACTGCGTTGATTATTTCTGAAACTAGTTGCTTGTTATTTATTAGAGAAGCGCCAGAATTTTTCTTCATCACACCTTTATCGGGACAGCCCATGTTGATATCGATTCCGTCAAAGCCGAGTTCCTCAATAAATTTAGCGGCTTTTTCATAATTTTCGGGTGTCGCTCCCCAAATTTGAGCGATTACTGGGCGCTGAACTTCCGAAAACAACAACCTTCTAGCTACTTTATCGTGTCCCTTGGAAAAGAGTCCATCCGTGCTGGTAAATTCCGTAAATAGTACATTGGGCTTTGCAGTGGTTGCCACAATTTCTCTAAAGACAAAGTCTGTAACGTCATCCATGGGCGCAAGGGCGGTTATTGGTGTTTTGAGTGTTTTCCAAAAATTTGGCACAAGAGATTATATTAGTTCTAGAAGGTATTTCGCAATACTTGGGTAGATGTTGGGGGACTTCAGAGATCGGCATATGCGCGACCTGATGTTGTCCCCCAAGATATCCCTGGCCCGGTGCTACTTCTCTGAGATCGTGGAGATTGTGACAGCTGCACGTTCAAAGTGGAATCCCTGTTCTTCAATGGTTTTTATCATTCTCCTAACGGCATCTTGCCTTCTCTTGCTTTCCCACAACTTTTGGCTTTTACACCAAAAGGTTTGACGGTGTATGCGTTTCTTCCCGTGCTTTTCGAAAACTCCCGTCCATTTGATAATGAGCATGGCGTCCTCCTGCCGCGAGCCTAGACCTTCTTCTGATATGCATTATATACCTTGCTGTTGTGTGTGTCATAAGCGATTAATTTGCCACGATGGTATTGTGTGGATTGTGGGCATAAGTTGGGGGATTCAGTTGAGACTGACGCTCGGAGACACAATCCAGCCGTGCAAACTGGTCTTCAAAAAGAGAAGGACTTGAGTGGTTGAACTGCAGGCGGTTAAGCTTGTTTCCACATTTGAAACAAGAGTAACCGCCATCGCCTTTTATGTAAACTACTCAATGAATTAATAGGTCGTGAAATAAATGAAACAGGTGGTAAGGGGAAAAAGTTTTTATGAAAAATCTGGGGGGTTAATTAAAAGGAATGGTTGATGCCTTTCAATGTAACCCCCTTGGTAGCTATTCGAACTGGTCCTTTTCTGCGGTTAGTCCTCGTCCACGAGCTTCAATTCGATGGATCCGCAGTTCCCACATCTGGTGGCGGCTTTAGCCACCGGCTTTCCGCACGTTTCGCAGACTCGCTTCTGCTTCTTTGCGGATTTTGCCCAAGGGAACGCGATGACAAAAGCTTTGCCCCTTTTGGGGGCATTTGGATCTGACATGTCGACCTCCTCATTTGGTTGGGCTACTGGACTTAATCATTTTACACCAAAAAGAAGAGAGAAACAAGTACTATTAGAATTTGGGTTAATATACGTAAAGAGGGCGCTTGGTACAGCAAAAAATAGATCGCTGCGCAAAGCGCCTCTTTGACCTAACGGTCAGACACGAAAGGGTATGTTTCTGCCCCGGGCCCACGAGGTTAACTCGGAAAAACTTCCCCAGACGTGGGCATCTGTCGCCCTATCGGTTGTCGCGATAGGCTTACTCAGGGAACCAGGAGCAAAGATGCCCGAGAGAGGACCTCGTTTCATGTACCTTTGAGTTTTCTCATCCACCAGCGTCCAAAACTCCCTGATTGCTCTGCCGGACCCGGCCGCCGGGATCTGCAGACTTTTGACTTTCCACATAATTTCCTCCTCTGCACTTTACTGATCGAATCGCTAGCTAGCACGTATTATACACTCAACAATCACTTTTTAACCATTTTAAAGTAAATAACAACAGTCGGTAAGAGTGCTAAAACTGACATCGATATAAATAAAATTCTAAACCCATAGATATCCATTAAGTAACCCCCAGCCAGTGTTCCCACTCCTATAGCTAGGTATGCTAAGATTCTCCAGTCGGCATAGTCATGAACATGCTTGTTTCGATCCAGGTGTTCTGCCAGAAGCGCATCAAACGTGGGTCCTCCTAAGGCGTCACCTAACGCAAGAACGATTTGAATCACTAAGAGCTGTATAAATGTAGTAATAAAAGCCATGCCAAACCACGCAACGCTTCTTATTAGAAAGCTTATACACACGGCCAAAGCTCTATTCTTTAGTCTGTCGCCATATGCGGATAGTATAGCTAGAAATAAGGAGGCTGCTAAAACAAAAACTGCCCACGAAAAGCTAACAGCCAAAGGTCCTGATTTGATGCCACCAACGTACAAAGCATATAAAGGTCCAAGCAGGGAACTGGCAAAAATAAATATGCCGTTAATTAGATATAAAGCCTTTAAATCTTTGTTTTCATGAAACCCAATTCCATTAATGAATCTAAACATACATTTATACTAACAGAAAAATAGTTGGTTGAGGTTAATAGTAGCCTATTTTGCTTCCTGAGGTTTGTACTTTTCCAACGTTTCAAAAAATGTTGTGACCATTGTTGCATCTAGCTTGTCCCGGTGTTTATGCTCAAGTGCAAGAAGTGTGCCTAAACCACTAAGTTCTGTGTCAGTAATATCATTTATATTAGTTTTGATGGCCTCTTTTAGATCTGGTGCAACGATCAGAGAATACTCCATAAGTGTTAGAAGCGCCTCTACTTTTATTTGTCTTTCTTCTTTAGTCGTGCGACTCCTTTCCTAGTAAGAAAACGTTCGCTGCACTGTTCAAAAGCAGACCTTTATCCTGCAGCTCTTGTCTATAACGTTCGTTACCTGTAAATAAATAGCCAAGAACCTTTCCAGCGTTATCAAAATGCCCTCTCTTAAAATCTATCTGGGCTTGTCTGAGGCCGTTCACTAAAAAGGACGGAAACATTCCACCCGTCGCCAACTCGACAGGGGCTAATCCTGCTTCCATAAGTCCCGTAGAGACAAGGCCAACATCAGGTGTAGGATCAACTTTTTTTAAGAACGGAGCTATTACACGCAACCCTTTCATGCCTAGATTACTCATACTTACCGCCTCCCCAATTATAGGAAAAGCGTCCAAAGCCGCTAGAGCTGCGTTAACAGGGATTCTCGCACACGCCGCTAAAGCTGCTTTTGCCTCTTCATCATTGGAAATTTCCCTAAGTCGACCCATAAAGCTGCCAGCGGCTGCAATGTTAATTACTTCAAATTCTCGCCTTACTTCCGGAGTAACAGCTTCAGCAGGGACTTCTCGAATACTAAGAGATGTTTCATTACTTCTCATCACACATTTACAATAAGCGGATATAAGAAAACTGTCAAGAGAATTTTTACTCAATCTGATAATATTGATGATGTGAGTAGAGATGAAACATTTCAGGGACAGGAGTATTGGCAGAAAGAGGGAATTCGTCAGGAAATAAAAGATGCTTTGGAGACGCTCCATTCAACGTGGCATCCTGAGGAATTGAACAAAATATTCGACTACTCTCGGGAGAGAAGCCTTACACCTGTAAGGTCGTTCTTTGAGGCACTCGCCACGCACGATATTGCTGATGAAGATTTAGGGGTTGTCCTACCGGGATTATTCAATGAGACCGCAAAACATTACATAGAGGTATGCGATCTATTGGGTGATGAAAGGTTCGGTCCATCGTTATTAAGCCGGGGCATGGGGCGTAAGCAAACGATTTTTTTTCCAGCTAAAGATTTCTTTATTGGTTTGGTTAACGCAGATGCTGAAACTCAAATTGCTTGGGCTAAAGGCGTGAGACAAGATTTCCTAAATGCTAGATCACAATTGGAAGGAGAGCTAGAGGCTTTAAACAACGAGTTGCTGGATTTAGTACCTGAGGACTGTAGATTGGCAATGAGAAATATTGTTGGAAGTATGATTGCTGTTTCGCGAGAAGAGTGGCTAACAATTGCGCCGACAATTTTGGATAAAGAAATTCTTGCGGCAGACTCGGAGACTGGAGCTTCACATAGGCAGTTAATGCAGAAGGCCACTTTGGAGGTTGGGTTTGGGGGAATGAGAACCTTTCCGAACACTTTAGGAGAAAGCTGTGCAGTAACGATTATGGACACGGACCTAACTTTTGTGGATGGAGTCGTGCGCGTTTTACCTTCTTTAGCTAGAGCGAGCTCTGCTCAGCGACATGAAGCAGCCCATTTAATCGACGAGTTGGGACTGCTGGACCTTCCATCTGAGGGAAGAACGAGCAATATTGTGAAATTAGTGAGAATGGGGTTTAGAGAGGATGTTATGGATCTAACAAATCATAAATTACTTAGGGTAAATGAGTCATTTTCTCGATCAGCAATTGAGGAAGGGTGGGCGGTATATTTTCAGTTACAAAAAGGCACGGGGGCGGCACTTCCTGAGATTACTCAGGATTATATGACTTCATACACTACCGTTAAGGAAATCATAGAGTATATGGGATTGGAGAATTTCTTGAAAGCAAGGATGCAGCATAATATTGAACCCGTGGCTCTAGCTTTAAAGGAAATTGACCCCGATGGGAAAAAATACACGGCTCTGTCAGAAGCCAGCAGAGCTATTAACGTAGGACTTGTGAGTATTTAGTCAGTAAATAATTCTTTGTCCTTAGGCGTTCTGGTGTATAAGTTGTGATTGCTCACACACCAGAACGCCTTTTGGTTGGTAGTCACGCCTCCTCAAGTTTCTCTAGATCCCTTCGCCTCAAGTCAATGATGATTTTAGTCCCTCTTACAACGAACCTGAAGTAACACTTACTCAGAGTCGTTATGTAAACCAAGTTAGTTCTAACTGGGACTCCTATCGTTCTATTCCTCGGCGTGAGGCCGCTAACGCCTTTGGAATTGACAACACGATAGATTTTCCTTTGGACAAGAACAAGCTTTTTCTTGCGGTTGGGCAACATCGTTACACCCCCACGTCACTGATTCGCTAGACACGCGGATTATATATCAAGAAGTCAGTTTGGTAAAACTATGAGACGTTCTTCTTCTGAGTTTTATTGACACCCCAGCTGTTTTTTGCAGGCAGCTTTATCTTCTTCGCTTTGTGCGTAATCGCACGCGGCGCACATAGTGTCTTTGCTGCCCGAATTAATATTTTTCATCGACTCCGAAAAGTCTGTAAACTTGATATCCGAAGGTACTTGAAATAGAGACGTGTCTTCAACCCACGGATTGCATTTAAAGTCCAGGTTATTCTTGAAATTATCCAAGTTTTGACCATTCGCTGAGCTGCCTGTGTCAGCTGTAGGAGTTTTTGACTCAGCGTCGCTTACGTTCATTTTAAACCCTTGCGGGGAAGCTGATGTCCAGGTGTAAACCCACGCGCCGTCGGAAATCATGTGACTTTGCATTTTACTGCCTGTTGGATCTGTATTTTCAAAATCTCCTCTCATATTCTTTCCTGACACGTACGAAATTCCCGATATTGATACTCCCTCTGCATCCATGCTGTACGTGCATTTTAAGATTTTTCCAAGTTTTATTAAGTCGAAAACATTTCCGTTTACAGAACTAGTGGTGTTTTCCTCGTTGGGTTTCTGTGTTTGCTGATTTTGTGAGGACGACATGTCCTGCGCGGGTTTTTTACTTGTTAATTTCCACCCCACGAAAACTAAAAGAAATAAAATTAAAATAGAGAATACTATTAAAATCGATTTATTATTTTTCATATTTTGATTATATATCAAAACAAAGTGAAATGGATCTCGTCAGTTTTCTATAGACTCTGCCTGAGTTCTGAAAATTTTAAGTTAGCTACCCTTACCTCGTCTTTAAAACCAGTACTTAAATCTTCTATTAACCAATCTCTTATTTCTAATGGGTATAATAATAAACCCTTAAGTTCGTTGATTTTTACCCATTTAGGATCATAGATATCACTTGAAGATTTTTTCATTAGTGCTTTTTCAATAGCGTCTCCTAAAATTGGTTTTCCCGAAATGTACTTGCATAGGTAGTAATATTGGTCACTTGTTTCATAATGATGTTCGTAAAGTAAACTCTCAATAGTTGTCGGCATAGATGTTTCCTCTTGTATCTCTCTTGTAACTGCTTGCTCAATGGTTTCTCCTGCATTTACCCCACCTCCGGGAAATGTCCAATATTCTTTTCCACTTTTTAATCTACGCATTAGGAGTACTTTATTACCTTTTAACATAATACATACCGCTCTAGTTGGTTTTGTTGGATATATGACTTTATTTTAGCATATGGAGATAGGAAAGATTGGAACTTGTGCTTCCTTTAGTAGGTTATTCGGGGATTATTACATATTGTGGCTAAAAACTCAATAAACATTTGCTCAAGGTAAACTGGGAGGTTCAACGTGTATTCTCGCCTTTTAGGAGTAGAAATGCCGTAACAACAGGATGAAACCCGTAGCTGAATATGTCGGTCTAGAACCTATTTTACTTTCCAGGATGGGAAATAAAGTGAGACAAATCAGATAGCATATATTCTTAATCAGTCCGTAAAAATTTGCTCCTGTTTTTTCTTTCCACTTACTCCCTTTGGATCTACGATTTCTCGATCTTCATTTATAAGTTCAGAAAACATGTGAACTTTGTTCGCTTCGTAAGGAAAAAGTGTCAATAGGGCCTGTTTTGTTTTCCTGTAATATCTTTATCGATTGGAGCCGACATGTGGGATGATAAATCAATATCAAACCGTTTTAGTACCGGTCTAGTTTCTTTGTATAGGGTTTCATAGTATGTAATGTTTGGAGACTTCACTGGTTGTGGATCAACAGAAGTACCCTGTACACCCCTCGAAATTGATAAATACTTGTTGTCAATACCTCGTTTACGAATTTCCTTTTTGATTACTTCTTCAGCAAAAGGTGATCTTGCTATATTGCCTCGACAAACAAAGTTCTGGACAATGTGACTTGATAATTCTGTTTACAATTTTACTTGGTTGGGCATACAGGTCCAGAACTCACAGCATTCGCTAGGATATTTATGATGTAAAATAGAGACTATCTGTTATTTTTGTACTCATTCAAAAATATTTCTCCATTTAGTCAAATCCAGAGATATATCCTTTGGAAAGCTCGGTAAAGTCGATTCTTCTATTTTACTCGGAATAATTCCAGGAAAATATGGCTTCAATATGTTATACAGACTATTCCGTCCCTGTCCAATATTTATTATTCCGACAAACTTACTCTTAACGATTTTTAGTATTTGATACGCAGCCTCCGTGACTGGAATTTTACTTGTAAAATGGTCTATAAAAATTTGATTATACTTTAATTTATTTAAAGGAAAAAAGTCGAGTCGAATTATCGCACTATTAGGTACTACAGAAACAGCCTGTTCAGCAGCTACTTTTGTAAGTGCATAGTAATTGGTTGGGGCAGGCGGATCAGTTTCTGTGTAATTTCCTTTAATTCCGTCGAATATTACTGCGGAAGAAATAAATATTAATCTAATATTTTTCTCGGCGCATGCCTTTGCGATATTTAGTGTACCAATAACGTTTGTATTCCAGGCATTAAGCCTATTTTTTTCACACTCGTTTACCCCAACAATGGCTGCAGCATTAATTATCGTGTCAGGTTTTATATTTCTTATTGTCGTAATAACATTGTTTAATTTAGTGATATCGCATTCATTGTGACTAGGCGTAAATAACTCTATATCAGATGAAGCCTGCGCAGATAGCTCCTTACCTAATTTACCCGTACCACCAAAAAGTAAAAGTTTTGATGTTTTATTTGTCGAGTGTTTATCCACCTGTTTCATTTTATTTAAGATCTAACATTGCTAAAGTTCTTCTACTTTTTTAACTAGTTCGTTTGCAAAAAACGGCGCAGAGCAAAATTTTCCTGTATCTACTGAAAAATAACCATCAAAAGAGTGCACTCCGATATGTGAACCTCTAGAATGTACTTTACTATCTTTATCTCCGATATCTGTTTTACCTGCAGAGCATATAATACCGGGAAGTAATTTTATTGGCTTAAACGTCTTTAGTGAGGGTACAAATTCACTTAAATTGCTTATTGTGTTTTTGATCCAGCTGCTATTTAAATCTGTTGTTAAATTTTCATTAAATGAATCTTCCCATTTAGCTGGTGTGGTACCATCTGTTGTAATACCCTGCATACATTCAGAGTGCCATGAAATATAAGCATGACGATGGTCTAGCCTAGGACTAATGTTGCCAAAAACTCCAGTAACAATTGAGCATGTGGGCACAGGGCGATCTACAGTTCCTAATATTCCACATTTAAACCTGTATAAAGGGTCTTTCAAAGTTGTAATACCAAGAGTTTTATCAATAAGTATTCTATTATTCCACAGACAGTTTGCGACTATATCACTTTTTAATCTTACTTCCTCATTATTTTTAGATTTAGCTATGATTGTAAATCCTTTATCTTCTCTTATTACTTGTTGTACTTCTGTATCAGTCATTATCTTAATTGTGGTCTTTTTCAAACTATCTAAAATTAAGTCTCTTAGGTAGAACATTTCAACAATTCTCTCTTCCGTCTTAATCACAGCTGATATCTTACAGCGTGACATAGAATTTGGGATATCTTTTAAGACTTTAAATAGTGTTTCTGGTCTCTTTCCGAAATATGATAGTTTAGAATCTCTTTTTAGGAAATTAAGGTACGTTTTATCGAGTTTTTCATAATAATCAATTAATTCACTTTCCGTGAGCAGGGAATCTTTATGTACCAAGTAATAGCCTTTCGGCATGAGGTACTTAGCCCATTGAATTTTTCCCAACCACTCTTCGAGCAAAAGGGAAAAGTGTAGAGAGTTATTCAACACGATATTGCCGGTCATTCCCGATTTATCTAAAGCATAAGTAAAGCCTAAATGCACCCTTCCTTCTTGATTTTTGCTCGTTTTATTAATAACGCTACTTTCTTTTTCAACAACAGTGACACTGTAGCCTTTTTTATTTAGTGCAAAAGCAGCGCATATTCCTTGGATCCCAGAGCCTAATATAATCACATTTTTCATACAGTGAATATAGCACTTTTCTTGGTAGAAACAACTGCAGCCCCATAGACTACGGTCTATTTCACACGTTTCCTGGAAACTTAGAATATCTTTGGCGTAAAACATTTTAAGGCGAATATTTAAAATTTTTGGCTGGGGAGCTAGGACTCGAACCTAGAGTATCTGCCTTCAAAGGGCAGCGTCCTGCCATTAGACGACTCCCCAGTATTTACTTTTCAAACAGGCGAATTATAGCTTTAAAAAGGAAAAATGTCAGTTTTGGATGATAGCTTTTGCGGTTTCCCAATAAAACGGGTTGTTATTAACTTCTTTTTCCCACAGCCACCACTCCACGCCCCAAAAGTAAAGGTCTTTAAATCCGCTTTTTTGAGCGTAGCTTATGGTTTCAATGAATTGTTGTTTTGACATGGTTTTTTGTTTTTCTTCTTCCGTTAACTTTGAATTTATATCCGGGCCCCACGGTTCGCCTTGCAGTTCTGTTACGATAATCTTATCTGCAGGAACTCCCGTCAGCACCGACTTTATTTTATAAGTCCAGTGAGCTAGCGGATACTCCACATAAAACGAAGTCCCAACAGCCTCTTTCCAAAAATTAAACCAAGTTCTGCGGTACATGGAAATCCCCAGATAGTCGCCCATTAAATAAATTGGACGCCAAAAACCGCCCTCACCGCTGTCCTGCACCAAAATCGGACGTGTATCCAAGCTTTTCACCAAAGCTATTTCTTTTTCTACTGTCTCTTTTGTTTGTTTTTGACAGTCGCCAAAAGGGAACATTGGTTCATTTTCTACCTGCCACATGATTATATTGTCGTAGACTTTAAGCTGGTTGGTAGTATTTCCAATGTATTTTAGGAGTGCTTCTTCCTTAAATTTTTCGTCTGTACTATTTTTCCACCAGGAGGGTTCGTGACACTCTGGATAGCGCAGCACCCTTCTTCCCATAGTTAAAATTACTTTAACATTACGCTTCCTGGCTTTGTCAAGCTGCCATAAAATGTCGCTATAATTATACTTTCCAACTTGAGGCTCTGAAATGTCCCAATAAACCACCAAGCGAGCGTACTTAGGTTTTAAGTCGTCTAAAATTTGTATATACGACTTCTTCCAATCTAAACCAAGTTCCGTGACGTACTTTTGGCTAAAATTTATTCCGTAATTTATCTGTGTGGCTGGTTTAGGCCGAACAATGTAGAAGAAAACTGCCGGCAGGGTAATCGCTAGAATTATTCCCGTAAGTATTAATTGAACGACTTTTAAGGCAAAGATCTTGCCCAAGAGTTTAACCGCATAGGCTAGTTGTCGGGCAGGCGTCATGGGTTTATAATATCACGAACATGGTGGGCGATATAGGGATCGAACCTATGACCTCATGGATGTAAACCAAGCGCTCTAACCAGCTGAGCTAATCGCCCTCACTTTGGGATATTATATCCTATACTGCCGTTTAGCCCAAGGCAACTAAGATTGCACCTATAACTATAGTTACTCCGCCGATTATGGTTTTGATCGACACTTTTTCACTCAAAATTATAAAAGCTAGGATTATGGTAAAGACAACGCTTAATCTGTCGATGGGTACAATTTGCGACGCTTTGCCATTCTTGAGGGCCAAGAAATAAAAAAGCCAATTATTTGTCATACTTAGATTTTAACATGGCAACTTCTTTATTGGTCAAGTTTCTAAAAGCTCCGGATTTTAAATCGCCAATATTAAGGGGGCCTATATCGGTTCGGTGAATAGTTACCACCGTTAAGCCTAAGGCTATGCACATCTCTCTAATTTGACGCTTTATGCCTTGGTATAGAACAATTTCAAACTTATTTCTTCCAAGTCGTTTAACTTCCGCGGGCAAGGTTACTTGATCTTCAAGCCGAATCCCTTTTTGCATGGCTTCAATTTGGTTTTGTTGCAACGACTCCTTGACTTCTACAAAATATTTTTTGGGCAAATGGTAACGAGGATGAGTGAGTTTTAGCATTAAATCACCATCGTTGGTTAAAATAATTAGCCCTGTGGAATTGTAGTCAAGCCTTCCCACTGGAAAAATCCGTTCTTTACATTTAACAATGTCCACAACGGTTTTTCTGCCGTGTTCGTCCTTTACTGATGAAATGATGCCCAAAGGTTTATTCAATGCAAAATACACGGGTCTAGCATTCTGTGAGACTCTTTTGTCACCAATTTTTATAACGTCTTTATTTGGGTCAATAAACTCGCCCAATTCTGCCTTTCGGCCGTTTATAGTTACTTTGTCGTCCCTAATGTCCTGCTCGTTGTTTCTGCGTGAACCAACGCCCGCGTTTGCTAAATATTTGTTAATTCTGATTTTCATTTTTTGTTACTACGAAAAATGTTTTTTGTATACCAACCCCCAACCATTTGGGATGATAATCTTCACTATCTAATACCTTTAAACCCATTTCTTTGAAATACTCAAGCCATCCCTGTTTTGTCATATGAGATTCAGCTTGATGAGTACCTATTTCTCCGCTCACCCCATCGTCTACCAACCTCATAGCAGCATTAGTAACTGGATTTGATGCTAAACAATCTTCCTGAATCAACACTAAATTTGCCACTCTAAAAGCTTCTTTTAATATTGTTTCTCTATACTCTACCGGCAGATGATGTAAGACCGAAGTCAAAGAAAGAAGATCAAAACTCTTGTCGGTAAATGGTAAAGCCGTGCCACTTGCTACTAAAAATGGAATTTCTTCGTCATAAAAAATCCTGCCATCCCACATGTCCAAACTAACAACCTTAGCACCCATTTCTTGAAGACCTAAACACACGGCTCCAGGACCTGCTCCTACTTCTAAAACCCTTTGTCCCCTAAGTGAAAGGTCATGATTATTTAACATCTTTTCGTAAATATTTGGAAAAAGTCTTCCCCTTTTTGCCTCGTGTCTTTGAATATTATCTACCAAACCTTTAGAAATTACACCAAAAGATTTAACTAAAGTTCTGGATGCTATAGCACTGGGATCTAATTTTTCTAGAACCCAAGGTACGGAAGGATCTCCTTTTGCGGGTAAGCCGTTTTCCTGATACTTAATTGTATCTAAAACTTTTTCAACACAGACTTTATGCATATCCCGGTATTAGTTTGGTGGGGAGGGTGGGAGTCGGACCCACATAGCCGGTTTTTCAGACCGGTGCCTTGACCACCTTGGCTACCGCCCCATAACGTCCACCCATTATATAGCATAACCTTTGGTTTGACGACATACTTTCTGAGGCGAAATCTCCATTCGGTCTTATTGTGACCTCATCAGTGATATATAAGACGATTAAGTCTAATATCAGTGGAGCCGGAGTGAAGCAGAGATCTTTTTGTTATGCGACTGTGTGTGTGTGTGTGATATCTACCACACCTCCTGAACACTTTTCATAGGTGAAATTAATACTTGGCTAGAAACATGATTTTTCAACTTTTCTTCCAAATACTCCTTAGGAGTTTTACCTCCCAAGGCCATATGAGGTCTTTGCTCATTGTATTCCGTTTCCCATTGTTTTAGAAGCCTCATACAGTGCTGGATGGATACGAAACGATTAATGCTGTAAAACTCGGCCTCATCGGTGCGGTGGCTACGCTCCACCTTACCGTTTTCTTCAGGGGAACAAATCCTTGTTTTTCTATGCTGTATACCAAGATCATCCAGATGCCAACTAAATGTTTGGGAAAACTCACTGCCGTTATCGGTCTGGATTTGCTTTATAGCAAAAGGCAACACCTTTTTGACTTCGTTAATAAAATCGGTGGCATTGGTAACGGTGTTGTGATCGTAGATTCTTAGCACTCTAAACCTTGTGCAGTCATCAATTGCTGTAAATTGATAATACCTCTTATCAGATCCTTCCAGTTTATCCAAAAACTTTACATCTACCTGCACACGGTCGCCAGGGAGCGGCTTGCTGTACCGTTGGGGGTATCTTTGCCAGGTCTTTTTGTATTTAAGCCGGTTTAAACCGTGTTCTTTGTAAAGGCGCCAAACCGTGTTTTTAGATACGAACCAATTGTACTTTTGTTTGAGGTAGTAAGACATACGGTCTGGACCGTATTTGCGCTGAAGTCTTAATTGAATAATAGTTTCCCTGATATCCTTAGGTAGCCAACGTTTAATCTTATGCGGCCTTGAGGACTTGTTTCTAAGCCCCGCCTCCCCAAGGCTAAGGTACCGGTAGTACCAGACATAAAAGGTACCCCTGGATATACCAAAGTATCTACAGGTAGGTGCAACCTTCCTACCAAAGTGCTCGTAGTGCTCAATCCACCTAAGCCTGAGCCGAGCTCGTGGATCATTTTGTATGATTTTTTCCATAAATTTAATATATCAGAGTGTTCGTAAGGTCATGAGAGGATATACATTTTTTTTTTGGTTAATATGGAGCGAGAGACGGGGTTCGAACCCGCGACCTCTTCCTTGGCAAGGAAGCATTCTACCACTGAACTACTCTCGCAAACGCCCTACTTTTATACCATAATCATGATATTTTTAAAAGTTTACTTAGCGGCATCTTTATCTTACGTGGCGTAATGATAAGGGCAAGGAAGGAGATGAGTGCAAGCAAAAGTCCAAAGATTAAAAATACTTTTTGTTCGGTAAGGTGTAAAGCAATAAAACCAGCTAATACCGGGCCAATAATATATGCAAAGTTGCCGGACGACTGCTCAAGTCCAATAAGATCCGTATCAAAGTTTCCAAGTCGACTGACATAATCCTCAAAAGTAGCGCAAATAGCAGGAAAGGCCACAGATGTGAAAACTGAATATGCAAATATCGCAAGAAGAATAAGCTCGATGTTGACAGCTAGTCCCGTAAAAACCAAGAAAAATGCACCAATAAATGACGTGACAATTGCAGTTTTCTTTTTGCCGAATTTACTAGAGATTGTTTGAGAAAGAGGGGAAAATATTACAGCCGGAAGCATATATAAAGGAATAATAAGTTTAGCTAACGGAGACGCTTTTCCCAAATTTTCGGACATAAGTATACCGATAGTCCAAAATCCTGAATCGATAAGGACGAGAGTCAGATTCAGTACCCAAATGGGATAAATCTTCTTAAACAACATAAACCATACCTTTAACTCCTGCTTTGACTCCGTAGTATTAGTAGCTTGTGCCGGGGCTTTTGATTCTTTATTAAATAATGCAAGATATAAAAAGAACGCGAGCAAAACAAAGGTTCCGCAAAGATACGCGGGTAATTGGAGCTGTTTGGAAATCAATACCGTGGCAATTAAAGGACCGATTCCGTAAATGAGCGCTCTTAGCATGCTGATGAATCCCCAGGAAAATGTGTAGTCATTAGAATTCACGAAATTTTTAAGATACTTAAAGTTGGAAAAGGCCAGAGTTTCATAGTAAATACCCCAAATAGCCATTGCGAATATAAAGATGTATTTATTAATAAAAGAAAGCCCCAAGGAATAAGAAACTATTATCAACAAAATAAAGGTGAACTTAATGAAAAATGAAAAGTTTTTACTACCAAAAAGCCGTTTACTTAGAAAGTCAAAAACCAGTCCGACTAAGGAAGAGAAAGATATCACAAGTCCGGTAAAAAAGTCGTTGGAAAAAAGGTTTTGAGCGTAAATAGGTACCGAATAGGCGATAATTGAGTCAGAAAGCATCAGTACAACTAAGGGAACTATTAACGGGACCAACTTTGGTAGAGAGGCGTTTGTAGGCAGTTTAATTCTAAAGTTTTGCATCTTGTGGTGGGCGAGACAGGACTTGAACCTGCATGGGTTGCCCCACAACGTCCTTAGCGTTGCGCGTATGCCATTCCGCCACTCGCCCAAATTCAGCAACACATAGATTATACATTATCTTATTGCAGCGAGTCTAAAAAGTCGCCCAAATTTTCACTTCCAGCCAAGCCTGGACGAATTCTAGGGATTTGAAAAAGAGTGGTGTTTTGTACAGTCCAGCCTTTTTCCACAGTTACCGCGTATTTATAGCCCGCGTCGCTAACCACTTTTTTAATACTGTCGTTATAGCTTCCGTAAGGGTAAGAGAAACTCACGGGGGTTACTTTATATGTCTTCTTGATATTAGCAACATCGTCGCTCACTATTTTTTTTGCTAATTCAAGGTCTATGCTGGTTAAATTTTGATGTGAAAACCCGTGCCCTCCAATCTCCACCAAGCCGCTATTAAGTACCTCTATTACTTGATCTTGTGTCATATAATTAGGTCGACCCATTAAGCCGGAATTTATGAAAACTGTAGCCTTTGCGTTTTGACGTTTCAAAATGGGGAAAGCGTCAGTATAAAAATCTCTGTATCCATCGTCAAAAGTAATAATAACGGGTTTGTTTTTTCCATTGCCATCTAAAATTGTGCCTATGTCTTTCATAAAACAAAAAGTGTAGCCCGACTTTTTTAATGCTACAAGCTGATTTTCAAAATTTTGAGGTGTGATGGCAAGTTTTGTGCGTAAAAAGTCGTTTTTATCTGTAACAATTTCCACATAATGATACAGAAGTATAGGTATCTTGGCTTTCTTGGTCGACTTTGGAAACAGGATTCTAATAGGTTTTGTTTCTGCTTCTTTTAATTGAAACCAGGGAAGTTTTAATTGTTGTGGGGACTTAGTAAGAACCAGAGACAGAATTAATATAACTCCGACTAATGCTATTGGATAAAAAACTTGTGCTTTACCTTGACCTTGAGGCATATTTGGTGCCGGAGGCGGGACTTGAACCCGCACTTCCTTGCGGAAACTGCCTCCTGAAGACAGCGAGTCTGCCATTCCTCCACTCCGGCGGGCTTTAAATTTGGTGAGGGCGGTGGGATTTGAACCCACGACAAAAGGATTAAGAGTCCTCTGCTCTGCCACTGAGCTACGCCCCCACAAGGATTTAACCGTTGTGACGTCAGAATTTTAACACATTTTATTGGAAGTTCTATCTTGCGCTAATGCCAGAAACGGCTTTCATTAAAAAAAGCACTAAAGCCACAAAAGCCAATATAATAGCGGCCGGCTTGGCCAAAGCGCTTAGTAATTTTTTGATAGCAAACTGCGCATCACTATCACCAAAATAACTCATACTTCCATTGTGTCTAAGTTGTAATATTTTGTCAAGACTGGTAGACTTTTGGGTACTCTTGCTGCGGCCCCGTCGTCTAGCGGCTAGGACGTTGGCTTTTCATGCCAAATATCGCGGGTTCGAATCCCGCCGGGGTCACCATAAAGTACAATTGCAATGCATATAATACAATTAATAATATTATATTTCTTATCACTCGTGTATTTACTAATTCCATTTAAATCTTATGTAGAAGGATTTGTGGGTCAGCCCGCGTCGTTTTTACCAAGTAGAACCCAAACCGAGATTGATAAAACCATTTCCAAACTTCTGTATAGAGGTCTTTTTAAATACGACAACTTTGGAACACTCATTCCCGATCTGGCAGAAACATGGGAAGTCTCAAATGAAGGACTTATTTATACAGTTACTATTAAGGACAATCAGTTCTGGAGTGACGGTTCAAAAATAAATGCCAACGATCTTTTATACACTTCTTACAAAACCCCTAATTTAAGTGGTGTAGCTACGGATAAGATAGACGACTTGACTGTTCGTTACACACTTCCCAACAAATTTTCACCCTTTTTGAGTTTACTCACTGTTGGGGTTATGAAAAATCAGTCTGACGAAAAATATCAAGGTTTTTACATCCCCACAAGCGGTCCTTTTAGAGTCGCTAGTGTAAAAAAGAAGGGCGAGCTTGTTAAACGGGTGATTTTGCTGGATACAAAATCGCCAAATATTAAACAGCTGGTGTTTAGATTTTATCCTAACGAGGAAGAGCTTACTATTGCCTATAAAATGGGGGAAATTCACGCCTTTTTGTTAAAGGATACAGCCGGCTTTAAGGTAGATAAAACTTTATCGCTCAAACAATATCCTGTTCAAAGTGTTTATTATGCGTTATTTTTTAACTTAAGAAATGAGTCGTTTAAAGATTTGGAGCTTAGAAATCAATTTGAAAAATCTTTAAATGTGGATGAGGTAATTTTTGGGCAGGGGATTCCCGTGGAGGGACCTATAAGTAGAAGTTTTTATACCGGTGAAAAGTACAAAGTAAGCAATTATGATAAGACCGTATCGTACGACCTTTTGGGAAAGGCAATTAAGATTGACGTTCCTAATACGCCGGCGCTTTTGGAGATAGCCAACAAAATAAAATCCAATTGGGAGGACAAGTTAAACGCTAATGTTACTATAGCAAAACATACCTCCGACGAAATAAAGGAAAAGATTATTGAGGCTAGGAATTTTGACATCTTACTTTATGGACAGGAAGTGGGCAGAGATCCTGACAGATATGTTAATTGGCATTCCACTCAATCAGAAACTCCAGGGCTTAATCTTAGCGGTTTTAACAGTACTCGTGGGGACAGGGCTTTAGAGGAAGGTCGTAAAGAATTAGATGTTGATATGAGGCTTAAACACTACAACGAATTCCAAAAAGTTGTGAGTGAGAATACTCCTACGATATTTTTACATCATCCGTATATGAATTACTACGTTAGCAACAAAATTAAGGGGATGGGTGATAAGTATACTTTTACTTTGGCGGATAGATTCTTAGACTTTAATAACTGGTCCTTTTAAGGTAAAATCATCGCGACAATCAAATTTTCTATGGTGGCCTTAGTTCAGCGGCAGAACGCCGCCCTGTGGAGGCGGATGTCACGGGTTCGATCCCCGTAGGCCACCCCAATAACCTATATTTTCTTAACCAATCCATTTTGATATAATTGCCTAAGATTCACGAGCCAGATGTCCAATAGGAGGAACGCATGAACCTAACTTGGAACGGTTTGTTTGGGCGGACGGATACGGTGGGAGGGTACCTGGAGACGAACTGCACAAATGGTCGCTACGTTGGTCCTATCGTAAACATCACGCGAACAGGAGAAAAGATTGATATCGCGTGCCAGTGGACTGCTCGTTATGACAAGGACCGGGACAATTGGGTTTTGGTTAAGGGAGGTGCCAACGGCATGTGTGGGGTCATAAAGAACCTTCGGTTGGAGGACGGAAAGATCAAATTTGAATCTGCATATCCCAACGGCGCGTCGTTCATGATTCACTTGAGAGGAGGGTGGGCGATCCCTCGAAGCAGCATCCAAAACTCAAGGAGTGGTAGGTGAGATTTCTGCCCAAAAGGCGTTTCAACAACTCGATCATTAGTCGAGAAGTTCAGACGTCTTTTTGGTATCCATTAGTTCGATTAACGCACTATAGGCCACCCCAAAAATTTAGGTTGTTGTTACAACACCTTTTGAGTATTTCCTAACAGTTAATCGAACCAATTCAGAATTAGCACATTACTTCAAACGTTCTCGATATTTGCACAGAACCTATATAATTACGATATGGACGAAATCCACTACCTATTTGGTAACTCTTGTAACTTAAACTGCGATTTCTGTTTCTGGGACAAAAGAATGGTGTCTCCAAAGCTGGGATTGTCCAAGAGAATTGTTGAAGAAATCATAAAGTCAGGTATAAAAAAAGTAACACTAAGTGGCGGAGAGCCAACTATCTCAAAGCATCTATTAAAGATTCTCAAGTTAATAAAGTCGGCCGGTATAGAGGTAGTTTTGCATACTAATGGCTTACGAATTGATGCACCGATGGCACAAAAGATTTCCCCGTTGGTATCGAGAGTAAGTTTATCTTTGGATGGATCAAATAAACAAATGGGGTGCGCAATGCGAAAAACATATCCTATGTGAGCCATACATTAGAATTAATGGATCTTTTTAAATCACTGCGCGTAGAAGTAAATGTCAAAACATTAGTTACCAAAGTAAATTGCAAGGATATTGAGAGCATAGGAAAAGCTTTAACCGGAAAGCCTCTTAAATACTGGTCACTATTGGAGTTTAACCCTATAAACAGAGGTAAAATTTACAAGGATAAGTTCTATTTAACTGAAAGATCTTTTGACACTATCTCTAAAAAAATGGTCAAGTTATTTCCTAATTTAACTATTCGAATTCGTAAAATGAGAAGTAATCCCGAGTCTTATTGCTTTATAGCAGCAAACGGTGAAGTGTATACTTTTAATTCATTAAAAGATGATGTCCTAGTAGGCGATTTAAAAAAAGAAGCATTGAATTTAATATTGGATCGTATAACTTAAAGATATTGAACCGTGTTTTATTACATTTATTAAAATTTGGATTTCTTTAATAATTTGGTTTAGATTAGGATTAGTACATTGTAAATGGACCTAGTATTCCTTAGGGTAGAAAAAGATTTTGTCGTTCGGTCCAGGCTAATTGACTTGATCGTGAGTTGCTTGGTTAATTTTAGGTGTACCCATACATTAAATTCCGTGTCCAACTCTAATTGAAAGTAAATACCGTATGTTCAGCGTTTACATAACTCATTGTTCTGGATTACAATACAACACATGTCAACTCCAAAGTTTGAAAAACAATATAAAGAAATGCTAGAAAACAACAAAGAAGCGTTTGAGGAACTAAAGCTAAAAAGCAGCAATCTTAAGTCCGAAGATTTTAAAGAAGTTCAACGTAAAGCTTTGCGTGTGATTCATCGCAACGAAGACGCTCTTTGTTCAAAAACAGAAAGCACTCATTTTTCAAATTTTTCCGTTAATTTGGCGAACAGGTTTTGGGAAAAAATTCGGGCTAATTATCCGGAAATAGATTATTCTACGGAATAAATGAATATTGTAGATGTAAGACAGAGCGACGCCTGGTCAAATTACTTAAAAATGTATAGCTGGACGTCGTATGCCCTTCACGGCGGTGGGATAGTACGCGTCGCTAAATTTCCATTTTTTAGCATTGCGAAAATTCATCGAGCATATTGTTTAACAACTAATGACTTAGAAGAAATCGAACGTATCTGCAGGGTAAATAAAGTAGTTTATATAAAAATATCGCCCTCTGTAAACCAGGACTTAACTGTTCTAGATAGTTTTGGTTACAAGAGAAGGGGAGGGATAGATCTTCCGCCAAGGACTGCTTTTATAGATTTACAACTGAATGAAAATGTACTTTGGAAAAATCTAACAAAAGACTGTAGGTACTGTATTAATAAGTCGTGCAGGAATAACAATCGAGTAGAAATAATTCAAAACCCCAGCAAAGAGCAGATAGAAAAATATTATAAAGTAATAAAAGAACGAAGCCAGAAAACACAATTTTACACGCTATCGTTTTTAGACCATGTAGAAAAGATCAAATGTTTTGGGCAAGAGTCGTTCATTTGTACTGCGTATAGCAAGAGAGGAGAGGTTTTGGGGGCAAAAATGTTTTTAGGCTTTAACGGTTGTGTTTGGTACATGTATTCAGGAATAACAAAACCGGGTGAAAAAAGCTGTGGAAATTACCAACTTATGTGGGAATGTATTAAGTGTTTTAAACAGCGAAGCTATACCACCATGGATATGGAGGGGCTTTCTGACGATCGTTTAAAAGGTCAAACAAAGAGATGGAGGAATTATAGCGACTATAAAATGCAGTTTGGAGGGAATATCGTGGAATATCCACTACCGTATGCAAAGTACTATCTGACAAATATGTTACAATCACTCAGTAAATTTTTTAGTTTATAAATTTAGTTTCTAAAAGGAGTAAAAATGGAGTCAAAAGAAAAAGAAATTAAAAAAGATGGCGTCTATTTAAGTAACTTTGTTGCTATGGGAATTTCGTTTTTTATTTTAGTTGTAGCCATTGCAGCAGGTTTTTTTGCCAAAGGATATTTTAGTGCTCGACCAATAAATACTGGAACAGGTACGGGAACCGCTACAGGAACACGGCCAACTGCAGTAAAAGCTAAGTCGGCAAAAGAAATTTACGATCTTCTTCCTAAAATTACTGACACCGATCATGTGAAAGGTGACAAAAACGCAAAAATTGTCTTAATCGAATACTCAGATTTTCAGTGCCCCTTTTGCGCAAGATTTCATCCAACTACTAAGGAATTTCTTTCAAAATATCCTGACGTAGCCTACGTGTTTAGAGCCTTACCTTTAGATTTTCACCAGTTTGCTGTTGAGAGGGCTAAAGCCGGTGAATGTGCAGTTAAACTGGGTGGAACGGATATGTTCTGGACCTATGCGGACATAGTTTTTGGAGCGACTGACTTAAATAACGTTGATTTAGTGCAAGTCGGCACACAGCTTGGTCTAAACAGCGCTGCTTTTGCTTCATGCATAAAGTCAACTGAATTTGATAAGAAGATTAATGACACTAGTGATGGCGGTAAACAGTTCCTAAGTGCTATAAATGAAGGTGGAGGATACGGGACTCCAGGAGCTGTAATCATTAACACCAGCAAGAAAATTGCGGAAAAACTCGCTGGAGCCGTTCCACTTAGTGAGGTAGAAGCTGCATATAACAAAGTCAAATAAAAACTAAAAATGGAAAAAACAAACGCTTTGTATGTGGTTGCAACTCCAATTGGAAATTTGGAGGACATAACATACAGGGCGGTTTCTGTTTTAAAGACCGCGGATACGGTCTTCAGTGAGGACACGCGCCAAAGTAAAAAACTTTTTGACCGGTATCAAATTACTACGCTGTTAAAATCCTATCGCGACCAAAATCATGACCGCGCGTTGCAGGAAATTTTGGACATACTGCGCCAAAGTAAAACAATTGCTCTTGTATCCGATTCGGGTACGCCCTTGATATCTGATCCCGGTTATAAGCTGGTGAGGTCAGTCATCAACGCCGGTTACTCCGTGATTCCGATTCCTGGTCCATCTGCAGTAACCGCATCATTATCCGCATCAGGACTGCCCACGGATAAGTTTTCCTTTGTGGGTTTTCTCCCCAAGTCGCAAGGCAAAAGAACGGAAATATTAAAGGAATTTGGAAAGCTGGATTCAACCTTGGTAATTTACGAATCGCCGTTTAGAGTCGTAAAACTACTGCAAGAAATTTTGGATACTCTAGGCGACAGGGAAGTTTGTTTGGCGTGCGAAATTACCAAAATGTTTGAAAAATTTGAACGCGGAAGGGTAAGCGAGTTGCTCCATAAAATGTCGACCCAAAAAATTAGAGGCGAATACACGGTTTTGATTTCCAAGATGCTATAATAAACGGTTACGATGGCACAAAATTTAGTTGATCCGCTACAACAATACCAAAGCGAGTTTTTAGAAGAGAAAAGTCGCGCTAACTTTACTTTAAGTCAAATAAAAGAAATAAAGGTGCGATTGGAAAAAGCCCTAAACTACATGGGCGAGGAGAATTTACGTAAACTAAAAGACCTGCGCGACAACGCGGAAGCCAACCCCACCGACCTTTTTATGTTTATTGAGAATTTGCACGCGCAAAATCAAGCCTTTAATTTTAAGGACAAATTTACGCAGTTAGAGGAGTTTGGGTATCTGCTTGCCGAGCCGTATTTTTCCAGGATCGATCTCTGTAGTCCTACAGATAACCACAGCGATAAGATTTATATTGGGAAATTTGGTGTACCGGGTCTAATCACGGACTGGCGGGCAAAAATTGCCTCCATTTACTATAAATATAGATATCCGCAAAAAAATGTTAAGTACGACACGGAAGACGAGCAGGTTACAAGGGATCTGCACTTAAAAAGAACTTTTGAATTTGATAACGGGGGACTTCTTAAATTTTACAATAACGACATCCAATTGGATGAAAACGAGATTATTAGCGAAAAAATTTCTAAACGCTCGGGCGGGGTTTTAGAAGACATTGTTGCCACCATTCAAGAAAGCCAGATGGAGATTATCGAACACGATCCGCGGGGCGTTTGCGTGGTTCAGGGTTGTGTGGGTAGCGGGAAATCCACCGTGGCTATTCATAAGCTGTCACACATATTTTTTAATTACGCGGGCATTATCCGTCCGCAAAATTCGCTTTTGGTAGCTAGAAATCAGATTTTGGTGGGCTATCTCTCTACACTTTTTCCTAAACTAGGCATTTTTGACCTAAATTACGGTACTTTAAAAGACCTGCTTATTAGGATAGTTTTTGCGCATGAGATAAAGGTTAATTTGAATTTGAGCGACGAAAGCGGTATGGAGAGAATCGACAGCAAGGTAATTGGTAATCTGCAAGCTTCGGTAGAGGAAATAAGAAAAGGCGTGGAGGAACAAACTGAGCTGTTAGCACAAAATCCGGTTTATTCGTCGTACTTTAGCTTTATATATGATTCGGATATGTCGGCCCAGGAAAATTTGCTTATGTTGGTAGAAGATTTAGAGGAGGAAATCAAGTATCAAAAGGAAAAACTTGACGCGGGGGCAACGGGGTCGTTTGAGGTTAAATGCTTAAATAATATTAAGGCACTTAAGTGCCTCCTAAGGGGAGTTAGAAAGATTCTTAATAACTTAAGGGTTGCCGTCTTCCCATCATTCCTAAAGTCGTTTGACATTAATTTAAAGCAGAAATTAGATTATGTGGATGCACTTAAATTTGTGTATCTGTATGCTAATGTTCTTGGAATTCCCAAATTTAAGAAGTTTGAATATTGCGTGGTTGATGAAGGTCAGGATTTTTCTTTGCTTGAATATTTGGTTTTAAATAAGCTTGTACTACGAGGCCGTTTTTGCATTTTAGGCGACTTAAATCAGTCTTACATAAAAGCAGGTTTGAATGATTGGGAAGAGGTGGAGGAGGTTATAACAGATGCCAAGGAACGCAAAAAGTTTGAGCTTACTACTAACTACAGGAGCACCAAACCCATCATTGATTTTGCTTGTAACATTATCTCTAAATATAGTTCAAATTTTTTGCCCCAGTCGATAAACAGAAAAGGCGTGGAAGTGGTTGAGATAGACGCAGCCGCAGATAACATAATCGACGAGGTATATTCTCACTTGTCGCAGGAATTAAAGTTTTTAGATAAGAGTATTGGCATTATTTGCTACGACCAGAAGGATTTTCTAACGATACAAGATCTTTTAGAGAAAAATTACCGCGAAACATTAAAAGAAAGGTTGATTGTTTTAGATCCCAAGGATCGTATTTTTTATACTCCCAAAGGTGTTTATTTGACCATGTTTGAGAACTGCAAGGGATTGGAATTCGCCAAGGTTTATGTTGTAGGCATGAACAAAAACCCCGCAGATCTTTTTGAAGCCAAAAAGAATTACGTAGCTGTAACCCGCGCCATGAACCAACTTGTGATATTTTATTGTTAAACCATCACGACGGAACTTACTTGCTATAATCTTGTCATGGATATTCTAATTGGATCGATTAAAGAAGTGAGCGTGGTGGGAAGTTCGCCGATTATATTTGTTATGGCGTTTTTTGTTGCTCTTTTTTTAATTATTCGACAGGACTATTTGCGATTACTTGCTTTAGCACTTAGCCTAGCATCAGGGTTATACAGCTCTCTCCTGAAATATCTTTTTAATGAGCAGAGGCCGATAGGATATATATCGGATGGGTTTATTCCTTGGGAGCGGGTATTAAAATCGGAGATTTATTCATTTCCCAGCACCCACACGGTTTTATACACGGCATTTTTTGGTTACTTGCTTTATCTATCGTTTAAATTAAAGGGTGTCGATAAAGTTACTCGGCACGTAACGCGGTTTTTTTTCGCCTTTATGATTGTTTTTATTGGAATATCCCGTATTTTACTTGGTGCGCATTTTGTTAAAGATGTGGTGTCTGGTTATCTGTTCGGGCTACTTTATCTTGGCGCTGTTATATACGTTGAAAGATTTTTGGTACAAAGACTAGCAAAAAAACCGCTAAAGCACAAATCGCCGTAGTTAAAACATAACCAGCAGATAAGTCTTTTATCACCCGCGCGCCTTCGTGATGTTCGTGAATTAAATGGTCGATAAATTCCTCAATAGCCGTATTGATAAGTTCGGCAGAAAGAAGCATTCCGCAAACCACTATTAAGGCGATCCACTCCACAAGCTGAATTCGATAAAAAAAACCCGCGATAATAGAAACTAAAGCAATTGCCAATTGGGTTCTGAAATTTGCCTCATTAACAGTAGCGTGTAAAATTCCTCGTAGGGCGTACTTAAAGCTTTTTAATTGTCGCTTAGGATGATGACTTGAAATTAATCTTCCCACGCTTATATAATACACAGCTTAAAGGTATAATCAAACAGCGATTTCAAATCGATCGACCTACATATATTTTAGTAAAAACTCAAGATACGACAGTATTAAAAAAAGTTCAACGCGACATAGAAAGAACGCTTCTTAGACAAATGAAAAAAGATGAATTTTCGGTTAAGTCGCAGGAGGAAGGCATAAAGTTTTTCTGGAGTTTCTTTGTTGGGCTTTCTTTTGCGGTTTCTGCTTTTATTGGGGTGGTCTTTGGCGTGGCTCCCGCTATTCGCGCCTCTCGCTTGGATCCTATTGTTGCGCTCCGTTACGAATAATTCATCGCTATAGCTAAAACCGTCATTGCGAGGAGGCGTTAGCAACCAAAGCAACCTGTTTTAATGTGTAAATAGCACCGTCGACCAAATATTCATCCGAAATCTTATTTGTTATATTCTTGTCATCCAACAAAACCGCCCACTTTTTATCGCCAACAGGTTCTTTGTCAAAAACACTTACAATTTCCACTCCGTAGGTATAAATATCTTTTTCATAGTATAGACCCTGTTTATTCCGTAACTCCTTCAAGAAGTCTTCCACGGTGTCAATATTTCTTAGTTCTGCTTTGTATTCTTTTGTTTCCTGCTCGACTTCTAATAGCAAATTTACTGACACATTTTTTACTTTAACGGTGGGTTTTTCAACGGCTTTTTCCGTAGCTTTAAAAGAATCTACATCCAAAACGCTTTTTACATAAAAAATTGTTGTTACCAAGAAAATTAAATAAGCGACTTTTAACACTGTCGATATTGGTATTTTGCGACTTTTTATGTTTACAAATGTATTCACCTATAAATTCTAACACACAATTCGTGATAAAATGGGACGTAAGGTGTGCTTTCGTAACTCAGCGGATTAGAGCGCTTCGCTTCGGTATCTGGAATTGATTTCGAAGAACATGTTGTGTATCATTGCTAGCAATGAGGAGATGTACTCGTTGTAAACAGTTATTAGAGGATACAGATTTTAATTGGAAAATTAGAGATGTGAAGCGAGCCTACTATTGCAGGAGGTGCTCTCGCGATTATATAAAAGAGCACTATCTAAAGAATAAGAGGTACTATCTGGATAAGGCTAGAAAAAGTAGGTTAGGGATTAGACAAAAGCATTTTAAATTTGTAGAGTCTTTCCTGAGATCTAATCCTTGCATCGATTGCGGTGAAAAGGACGTGTTAGTATTAGAGTTTGATCACAAGGATAAACATAAGAAGGAATTTAGTATCAGTGATCTTATTAAGAAAAGTGTACCGCACGAGAGGTTGGCGGAAGAGATGTCAAAATGTGAGGTTAGGTGTGCAAATTGTCATAGAAAAAAAACACAAAAAGAAGGTAGTAGTTGGCGATTAAATTGCGCGCCTGTGGCCTAATGGATAGGGCACTTGTCTTCGGAACAAGGTTATGTGGGGGTTCAAGTCCCTCCAGGCGCACCAAATACTATGCAAAGACCTGATTACAACGATAAAACTTATGACTACATTAAATACTGGGAGGGTCGCGATTACGAAAACGCCAGTGAAATTACCGCCCTGGCAAAGATGCTACCAAACAAAGGGAAACGAATTCTGGACGCGGGTGGGGGCTTTGGAAGGCTTATTCCTGTGTATAAGGGACGGTTTGAAGAAATCGTGATTTTTGACCAGTCAAACAAGATACTTTCACAGGCGCGAAATCGCGCCAAATCTCTAGGAGTTGCCATAAAAACGCAGGAAGGCAACCTTTACAAGCTTTCACAATATGGGCTGGATAAGTTTGACTGTGTGGTTATGGTAAGAGTTGCGCACCATTTGGACGACTTGGGAAAAGCTTTTCATGAAATTAGCGAGCTACTTTTACCTGGCGGAGTGTTTATCTTGGAGTTTGCTAATAAAATGCACATTAAGTCGGCAGTTAAAAATGTTGCTAAGTTTAATTTTGGCTATTTTAAAACTGACTCGATAAGTCGCGCTAGCAAAGATGTAACATTTTTGAATTTTCATCCGGATTTTGTGGAGAAGTCCTTAAAAAGTAATAGTTTTAGAGTGGTGGAAAAGCTTTCGGTTTCTAATTTTAGGAACGACGCGGTGAAGAAAACATTATCCAAAGAATCACTGCTGATTCTAGAAAATCTATTGCAGAAGCCTTTTGGTTTCATAAACTTTGGACCTTCGATTTTTGTGAAATCTGTAAAAGTATAAAAATTTACGACCCTGTGTAATAGCGGGTCTCCCAGTAAAGCGATTTATATTGTAATACGAGAAACATTGTAACTACGGCGATCCGCGAAAAAACGCGATATAGGGAAAAACTTTCTACGGGAAGAATTAATATCGACGAGATTCTACAGAGAGCTAAGCGTAAGATTGAATTTGAGTGTGATGTGGTAAAACAGGCTAAAAAGTTTTACGAAGTCTTGGCTAGATAGTATACTTGATGTATGCTGCAGAATAAATTATTAACACAGCCATATAAAGGAGCCAGAGATTTTTACCCGCAGGACATGCAGGTGGAGAATTATATTTTTGACACTTGGCGTAAGGTTTGCAAGAGCTTTGGCTTTGAGGAGTACAGCTTTCCCATTATAGAACCGTTTGAGATTTTTGCGTCCAAAACAGGTGAGGAGATTGTTAACGAGCAGTTGTATTCTTTTGAGGACAAAGGGGGTCGCAAGATCGCTATCCGACCCGAGTTAACACCAGGAACAGTTAGAATGATTGCACAAAAGTATAAGGAAACACCCCAGCCTATTAAATGGTTTATGATCGGTAATAATTGGCGCTATGAAAAGCCCCAAACGGGCAGAGGTCGAGAGTTTTACCAGCTGGAGGCTAATATATTTGGCGTGAGTGGTGTGGAAGCGGATTTTGAGATTTTCCAGCTAATTGTGGCGATAATGAGGGCTTTTAGCGCCAAGGAGGAGATGTATCAAATTAAGGTAAGCGATCGACGCTTGGTAAACGCGCTCCTTAATGAAGTCCTTAAGCTCAATACCGAAGTCCAATCAAAAGTTAGACGACTGATGGATAAGCGGGAAAAATTGTCGGCCGAAGATTTTACGGCCAGTCTTACGGATTTGGGGTTAAGTGAGTCGCAAATTAGAGAAGTCGAGCAGTTTATGTCCAGCGATTTTGAAGGTCTAAATATTCCTAAAGGTAACGCGGGGTACCAGGCACTCCAAAAGTTATTTGGATATTTAAAGGATGTGGGAATTGACGGATCAGTTAAATTTGACGCAGCCATCATCAGAGGTTTTGATTATAGCGACGGCTTGGTTTACGAGGTTTTTGACAATAATCCTAATAATCGCCGCTCAATTTTTGGAGGTGAGAGATTTGATAAGCTAATAAATATTTTTGGCGACTACGAACTTCCTTCCACAGGCTTTGCTATGGGGGATTACACGCTTTTGGAGTTTTTAACGGGTTGGAATTTATTGCCCCAGTTTAAAAGCGAAGTTGATTATTTAGTAACCGTTTGGCCTTCTGACGACTCAAAATTTCTCCTTAAGTCACTTGAAGTTGCTGAGAAGCTAAGAGCGCAAGGAAAAAATGTAGTCTGCTGGTTGGATACTGGCACCAAACTGGAAAAACAATTAAAATACGCAGACAAAAAAGGGATTCCTCAAGTAGTAATAATAGGTGAGGAGGAACTAGAAAAAGGCGTGATGACTGTAAAAAACCTTAATACAGGAAAACAGAAAACCTTAGAGCTAGATGACTCTGCGATTGACTAAATAAGCGCTATTTGATTAACTATATTTAGTGTTAATTTAAGAAAGGATATTATGAAAGAGGAAAGACTATCCAATGAAAATCTAGGTCCAAAAGTTGTTGCAGATGCGCTTGGTATTACTGAAGCGGAGGCGAAAGAATTACCTTATGCAGAGCCGGAAAGTGCGGTATTTCAGAAGGTGGCTGAAAGGGCAGATAATCTAATGACGAAATACCCATCGAAAGAAGAATTAAAACAACTAGTAGCTTTTCTGAAACCTATTGTTGATGGTGCAAGATTTGACGATGAAAAAGTTGAGTATGTATCGCCGTCTGGTAATGTGCTTAATCCATATATAGCAAGAGATGTGGTGGCAATTATCGAAGCATATACTGCGAGGAATGCGGAGTGACGAGAAGAACCGGTCTCGTATGACGTTATTTTCGTGACGACGAAATGGCGGTGATTCCGAGCTCGACAACTTTATTTATAATCCAAGGATATTTTCTATACATGTGTTTTTGGTAAAAGAGTCGCATGGCGTGGGTAGTTTCTGATTTCATTCGCGACTTTGTTGCATCGTCGGCTTTAGTTACATCAGAAGTTTCTTTTCTAATACCCACGCTAACACCTTTATAATGCAAACATTCAAATTGTGGTAAATAGAAGATTTTGAAACCACCTTGTTTAACTCGCCAACAAAAGTCCACATCCTCACCATACACAAAAAAATCCTCATCCCAAGGTTCAACCTTATCAAAAACCTCTTTTTTAACCATCATAAAATGGCTTATACACAGATCAATTTCGTGGGGCTTACTCATGTCGTGCCAACCTAAGAAGTATTTATTAAAAATGTGTGACTTGGGAAACAGCCGATCCAGTCCTGCAAAGTGTGTTAAAGCCGTCCATGGGATGGGAAAACCTCTGTGTGCGTCCATATCCAACGCTCCGCTACGCAAAACCAATTTTGCCGTAGCAATCCCAACCTCGCTACGAGCCTCAATGAAATCGATCACACCTTCAATACAACCCGGCTTTGGAAAGGCATCTGTACCCATAAAAAGATAGTAATCGGCATCCGTAGCTCGCGTCATCCCGAGGTTATACCCCACAGCTAAACCTTTATTTTCCGTTCTAATGAGATCGACATTTTTAAATTCCGCCCCCATCATATCCGCGGAACCATCCTTTGATCCGTTATCTACAACTACGATTTGCACATCTTGCAGATTAAGTCGCTCAAGATTCTTTAGGCAGTCACGCAAAATATCTTTGGTATTATAGTTAACAATAATTATCGCCAATTTTTTCATAAAGTCGTACTGCTATATTACTATATCAACAAGATTCTTCTTTTTATATAAATAGATGTAAGGATTCACAAAAAGCGAACCAGGAAAATCAACTCGATGCCTTTCAATTAAGTCGTACTGCTCGTCGTACCTTTTGTTGACTTTAATATTGTCGAATGTAAAGTCGTACAGATAATTTCTTTCAATATTAAACTCGGAAAGTTTCCACGCGTTTGTTCCCTTAATAAGCTTTGGCGGAATTTTTTCTTGCTCGACAATTTGGAGAGAGCGATTCCAGATATGTTTATTGATCAAAACAAAATCCATAGAGAATTGGTAAGAATAGAAAATTAAGAAGGCTAGGAATGACGATAAAAAGATAAATAAAAATCGTCGTAAGTTTCTATTTTGGAACAGCGGATTAAAGTTGGACGCCATCAAGAGGATAAACACTAAGAATAATGGGGGAAGATACCGGTCATACACTTTTTCTGCCAAAAGCATTAATACAGAGTAGGTAAAAATAAATATCAACAAATGGGCGTGAGTTTTTACTTTCCTTAACGCCATAAACAGTCCAATAAGTACAAACCCAGAAAAAAATTTAGCGGTAATGTCCCAATATCTATAAAGATCGTAAATGCCTTTAAAATAAAACTTGGTTCCCATAATTCCCCGCGGGTAAAATCCGGTTCTTTCTAAAATGTTGTCAAGGTAAAAAAACTCTTGCCATCCAAGTCGGTTGGGTTTAAAGTTTTTAAAAACGAAAAAATAGAAGGCCAAGGATACTGTGATAATGAGAATTGTGACGATGAGATTTTTGCGCTTTTTAATTACATCGCGGCCACACAACAAAAGAATCAATAATGGAAAACAAAAAGCTGATATATAAATAATCAGCGCCCGCGTCAATTGTTTTAGGTAGTCGAAGTCGTATAAATGATGAAACTGTAAAGGTTTTTCAAACATTTCCACAGTTTTTGGGAAGATTAGAAAATAAAACATAAAAAGAAGTACGGAAATTATTGCTTGTATGCCAAGAAGTCGCCATTTTTTGTTGACCAGAAAATACGCGGGATAACATGTCGCCAAAGCTAGTGCCGACTGTTTAGTCATGAGTCCAAAGAACAGGAACAAATTAAATAGTAAAAAGTTCCGGGGTTTCATGTCGACGATATACAAGTTAAAAAAGTATAAACTTGCCAAAATGCACAACAGCAGGTAGTTTTCTGTCATAAACCCTAATGAAGAATAGACATTTAACGGGTTAAAAAACCATATGAGGGCAACAACAATCGATATATTTGTACCGAGCTTGGTTGAATTCGAGAGGATTTTAAACAGCAGATAGAAATTTACCACGCTCACAAGTAAGGTAAGAATGGGAAGTCGCTTTAATTCAAAAATCAAAGAAAAAACCGCGCCTAAAATTCCCTGAAAATAAAAGGTGGGTGCGGAAATAGGGTCGAGTTTAAAATTCCCACTCATAAAGTTTTTAACCATTTTGTAGTAAACCCAATCGTCGTTTTGGGGAAAATTAATCTGCCAAATTAGAGGTAAGGCAATCAAAAACAATATAACCGATACTATTAAGCCTTTATCTATCCGTTTTAGCCACATAAGAAAGCGTTGCTCCTTTTCTAACTACTTTAAACACAATTCTGCCCTCTAAGTCAAAATTATTTATTAAAGCGTTCTGATAGTCGCAAATTATATAATCCGCGTCTTTTGATTTATTTACAAGTACAAAGCTTTTATGAGAATAATAGTCGACTCCAAAAGCCAGGTTGCAGGGATAAACTTTTATTGGGGTAGGACTCTGTAACGATAGGTTTCTTAAATACTCACTGGACTCTTTATAAGACGCCGACCAATAATCAACTTCGTATTTTTTAGTAATATAGACCATTTTTCCAGCAAACTCGTTAAAATATACATACTGATAGGGGTGAAGTAAAACAAAGTCGTACGACATCTTTAGTAACCCACACAAAATAACAACAAGTATGGTTCGGAAAACTAATGTTTTTCTACTCCCTAAAAGGTTGATAAACAAAATTGCTGACAAAACGGTAAATAACGGAACTAAATACAGAAAGTGGCGCATTTCATTGTAAATGGTGGGCTGTAAGATAAGGTACAGGACGAGATTAAAAACTACGATAACTAGAATAAACAGT
This sequence comes from Patescibacteria group bacterium, assembly GCA_041658075.1. Classification (GTDB taxonomy): domain Bacteria; phylum Patescibacteriota; class WWE3; order UBA101185; family UBA10185; genus JBBAAW01. The sequence continues at coordinate 11,114 of JBBAAW010000002.1, read as the reverse complement.
ATTTTACGAGATTTTACAAATAAAGATCCAAGTAACCCAAGCAAAATTAAAGGTGGTGTTTTATAGAAAATATAAGTAAAAAGGTAATACCACGGACGCGTATCCTTAGTAATCAACTGCCCGCCAAATAAAGTATCTCTGTCCCAAAAGGAAAAATCTTGCGCGTCTCTTGCTAACGATAGGAGTTGGTTAACGGGATCGTGCCAAAGATATGGCCAGATTAAGTAAAGTATAATTGATAAGATTAATACTGTAGCTGTAAAACGCAAAGCTATCTTAAATAAGTCGTTACGGTTTTTTACAGAAGTCAGAAGTTTAATTGCCAGAAAACAAAATAAAGTAAGTCCTACAAACCTCATTCCTGTAAGTAATCCAAGGAAAATCCCTAAAATTATAAAGGGTTTAATTCTGTTAGTGTCGAGTTTGATTATTAAATACACGCAAAATAGATAGAGTGTAGAAAAAGGGATGTCCTTTGGATTGGCGGGAATATGGCCAAAGTAATAGGGATTTAGAAATAATAGCAGTGGTGCGAGGATCGATAGTTTTGAACGGGTAATGTCAAAAACAAGCAGGTATATAACAAGAAAACCTAAATATCCAAAAAGTAAATCTATCAAGTGCGCCCACTCGTAATAGGATTGGTAGTTAATAAGCGACACCAAGCCAGGATAAAGCCTAAAATAGGGAAAATCTTGAGGATTTTCCCTGGGCGACACTTTTGTTACTATTTCTTGGCGTTTAGAGGTGTTTGAGAAAAGGTAGTTAAAATAAGTTTTTCCCGCCCGATACTCTAGCTGCTCGTCGGAAGTTATTCCATAGTCTTTATAAGTTACCAAAGAAAGTATCAGGTAAAACAACGAGAATACAATAAATAAAATGTGTTTCTTATTTAATCGTTTTAGCCACATAAGAAAGGGTGGCTCCTTTTCTGACCACCCTAAAAATAATCTTATTCTCTAGGTCAAGATCTTTTTTTAAAGCGTTTAGATTATCGCATATTACATAGTCGGCTTCTTCCGGCTTGTTTACAACTACAAAATCTTTATGTGAGTAATAGTCGACCCCAAAGTCCAAGTTGCACGGATAAACTTTTATTGGGGTAGGACTTTTTAACGACAGGTTTCTTAAATACTCACTGGACTCTTTATAAGACGCCGACCAATAATCAACTTCGTATTTTTTAGTAATATCGACCATTTTTCCAGCAAACTCGTTAAAATACACATATTGGTACGGGTGTAACAAAACAAAGTCGTACGACATTTTTAATAATCCTAACACGATTACAATAAAGACGGTTTTATAAATCAGTGCCGTTTCATTGGTTAAAAGGTCGATAAATAAGATGGAGGACAAAACTGTAAACACTGGAATTAAATACAAAAAATGGCGCATTTCGTTATATATGACGGGCTGAAATAAGAGATATAAAAGTAAATTAAAAAGGGCAATAGAGGTAATAAATATCGTTTTATGATATTTTCCAAACAGCGACCCAAGCAATCCAACCAAAATCAGAAGGGGAGTTTTGTAGAAGATGTAGGTAAAGAGGTAGTACCACGGGCGTTCGGTTTTGGTTATCAAAATACCTTCAAACAAAATCTTTCTATCCCAAAAAGAAAATTCATCTGCGTTTCTTGCCAACATAAGGAGTTTGCTAATAGGGTTGTGCCAAAGGTATGGCCAAATTGCATAAAGGAGGATAAAAGAAACCGAAACAGTGATTATTAGATACAGTATTCTTTTGTCCATCTTACCGTGGTTATTTAAACCGAACAAGACTTTAAGAATTAAAAATAAGAATAAAACACCGCCTACAAATCTTGTTGCCGTAAGTAATCCAAGGAAGATCCCCAAAACAACAAAGTTGGTTACTTTATCTGTGCGCAATTTAATTAGTAAATAAACACAAAACAGATACAAAGTAGAAAAAGGGATGTCTTTTGGATTGGCTGGAATATGGCCAAAATAGTGCGGGTTTAGAAAAAGTAGCAGAGGCGCGAGTATCGAGAATCTTGAGTGCGTAATATCAAATACCAACAGGTAAATTATCAAAAACCCAAAGTAGCCAAAAAGCAGGTTTATTAAATGGGCGCTTTCATAACAGGAGAGGAGGTTAATTATAGATACTAGCCCAGGGTACAACCTAAAAGCAGGATACTTTTGAGGATCATCTTTTGGTGAAGCTTTTTGCTCAATTTCCTGGCGTCTTCCCGGACCTAAAAAAAGATAATTAACATAAACTCCTCCGGCTCTGTAGTTTACCTGTTCGTCGGAAGTTATTCCGTAGTCTTTATAAGTAAACAAGGAAAAGGTTAGGTAAAACATTGAAAATACGATAAATAAGATGTGTTTATTAATTTTTGCACGCATAGATATATACTAAAGGAATAAAACTTTTCGGACCAAATTCTTTTTTCAATGTTTCACACCCTTTGATATTTCTTGGCGTTTTCCTATCAAAATCAATGGAGGTTATCACATATTTAGCCGACGGAGCAAAGTCGCGCAAAGTATTCCCATGATAAAAATATTTAAATGACTCGTAATTGTCCGGCGCATAAACATCCGCACGACCCGTGTTATTTAGATAAAACGCCGCTTGAGCAAAATATTCTCCACTATTTTCATACACGCCCATATTTAAGGCAGTTTTAGCGCCACCAAAAATAGGGGAGTAATAGCTCGACAATACGGGAAAGTGTCTAAAATAAATAAAGGTCGATGCGATTAACTGAATAGCGATAACAAATACGAAGGTTTTATGTTTAAGTTTAGCTAAATAGATCGATGCAAATAGTAATATAGGTTGTATTAAGGCCAAAGCGTACCGGTCAATTTTTTTAGTCGACATGGTTAAGACGAGAAAGAAAGTTAAAAAATAGGCTAAAACAAATCTACCTTGGACAGGTTCTTTGCGTTCTAATTGTCGAACAAATACTACTAACGACGCTAGGAAAATAAAAAGCGTAATGGGAGAAAGTTTATAGGCGAGAATTACTAAATAATATATATAGGAAAATGGAGGTTTAAAGTACTGGGCTCGCGTATCATTATCCATCGCAGAAACCACCGCCCCAAAGAGTTTTTGCACGACATTTAAAAAGTCTACCCAAAGTGCCGGAAAGAGTACAAAAACAACTAAACTAAAACTGGCGACTATTATACCCAAGGAAATAAGTGATCGTTTGATATTTTTGGCGTAGTAACCTCTGATGATTTCTGTAACTGTAATGAGCGGTAAAACAATGATCCCTGTAAGTTTTGACAAGGTGGATAGAGCTACCAGGGCGCCTGTGGCAAGAACCGATAACCTACTCCGTCGCGCGAGAGAGTAGAAATAAGTTAGATAGGCAGAAAAGGCAAAATATGATTCCAATGAGGTTAAATGAAACCAGCGGTCTATTCCAATTAGGTACGGCTCGGTTGACACAAAAAAACCATAAATTAACGCGACTTTTAGACTAGATATTTTGGTTATTATAAACATTTGATAGATTAATAAGATAGACAAAATTATCACGAGGACGCTTTTGGACACGGCGTGAATTTTGGGAAAATCTTGGGAATTTTCCAGAGTCCATCTTGGGATTTTAAACAAATCCTGCGTTTCCCAAACTGCCTTTTTAGTGACGGAGTTGATCCACATTAAAGTTACCCCCGGCTGATAGTGTTGGTAGGTTGACGCAAAATCCCCCGTTTTAATGGCCTGTAAAAACCTTTCGCTTCTCCTGTGCCATCTTGCCCCATCACTGTTTAACACGTCGCTACCTAATCCGGGAAGGCGCAAAACAAGGAAAATTAAGGCCACGAGAATATAAAATTTAAGGGTCGGACGAGTTTCTACAAGGCGTCTCAGAGCTAAAAAGAAAACAATACCGATGACAGTCACAACAAGGCTAATGTAAAAAGTGTGCGGGAGGTATTTTACTTCCGCCATGTTAGTACCTGCCGGCAAGTTGAAACTCAAAAACAGTTCATCCTTATTAACTTTAATAGGCTGATTGTTTAAAACCACTTTCCAACCTGAATCATAACGAAGATAGGAATTTATCTTAACATCGCCTATAGCATAAATCTTTAATTTATGTTGTTCTTCTGATCTTTCTAACTCCTCTAAATAGGCGGGTATGCCAAAGCTATCTAAGTAAAACATGGAGTTTGTTGTGTTTCGGTAATAGATTTTACTTTTAGAGTCGGTAATCGTATTAACGCCGATGTTTTTAAGCCCGTATTGAAGGTTTGTATCATTAAATCCATCTTTTACCAAACTCGTAAGTACAGGTCGCCTGACGGACTCAAAACCTAAACTTTTAATTCTACCGTCGTAGTATTTATTTAACGAAGAAACATACCCAAAAGGACTCCAAAATTTATAATATAACGTTTTGTTTCCTATTACATCAGCATCGGTAACAATTATTCTTTGGTTTGCATAAGTCGACTCAATGCTACTGAGATTTGCTTTAGTCTGGTCGACATTTATAAAAGCGTCTCTCAAAACCAAGTTACCAAAAACTGCCAGTTCTAAAACGGGCATCGCAAAAAGTGCGTATTTAATATATGTAGACTTTTTAAGTAGTAAGGTTAAGCATAGAAAAACGATAAACGTTAAAAAAAAGCCCAGATAAACATAAATATAGTCAAACTTATAATCCTGACGCATCCAAAGTCTAAACAAAGAAAAGACATTAAAATTTGGAAACTTGATAAGCTCTAAGATCGCCAGGTAAACCATCGATACAGAAAGAAAGCGCAGGTTTACTTTTCTAACCGTCGATTTCCAAGATAACTGGCTTAATTGGTCAACAAAATGCCCACAATAGACACTCAAGGAAAAGATCAAAAGGAAAACAAGGCGACCCCAGTATCTAAACAGTGAAAAGAATGGCGGATCGACCGTTGACAAAAGAGGGTTGGATTTAGCAAAACCTAAAATTAGAAACGTTGCTATAAAAAGCAACAGTAACCTGTTTGTTTGCCGATCCAATTTAGAAAAGACTACCCCCAAAATCGCCAAAATTAATCCGGAAACTCCTAAATAAATGTAAACTTCATGCATTAAAAAGTCGCGATTGAGGATTACGCCCATGTAAGAGTCGCCAAACCTATAATTAAAGGGGTACAACAAGTTTAGAGCGACCTGAGGAGAAAACGATCCTTCTAACCATAAACTGTGTGTAGAAAACCTTTCTGATGCAGTATAAAGCCCAAGATATGAGACAATTAAGGGCATCAGTAAGCATAAAAATACAAGACAAGGGAAGACGGATCGAGATATAAAATCCTTTGTTAAAGCTTTAAATGATAGTATATAGGTGATCGACGCCACGATTACTATGAATGACATTTGAAAAGAGCCAAAGTATAAAAGGTTTAGAAGTAACAATAAATAAAGGAATAAATATCGCGTTTTTTGGTTTTGTATGTATCTTTCAAGCAAATAAAGAAAGCAGGGAAATAAATAGTAGGCAAAAGTAATAACGAAATGTTGCTGATGATAAAGGCTAAAAAAACTAAAGAAATAAACAAAGTGGGCTACTAGTATGCCAACACGAGATTTTAACCGCAGTTTTAGGAAAAGAATAAAACCTATAGAGCCCAGCAAATACGATAAAAAATGAAGTAACTTATACGATGTGTACGGTCCAAATAAATAAACCAATGCTAAATTTATTGGGTTTAAATACCCTGTCTCTATGTCGGCGTAAATAGGGTATCCGGAAAGCATTCTTTCCGTCCAAAAAGGAAATTTTCCGTCGTGAAGTTTTTCCCACAAATACACTCTTACTGGATACCCAAATCTGCGTGCGTCGTTTCCGAATTCAAGCACAGTGTTACTTTTTAAAGTAGGCCAAAAAAAGGCGAAGTACACTAAAGTTAGATAAAATAATACCGTGGCAACCTTTTTCATGCGTCATTATTGTACAATAAGCCTATGCAACTTTCGATGGACGCGTCTGTAATCAAAAGAAAATCAAAAGCACTAAACTTATGCTAAAAAATAGTATAAAAAAAATCACAAAGCTTTTGACTATCGTTATTCTATTCCTAGGAATTTTATTGCGACTTTGGAATATAAACTTTGGACTTCCTCACAGCTGGTATGCCGACGAACCAGAGATAGGGGAACAGGCAATTAAGTACACTTATGAGATAAAAAATATTCTTAGAAATAACGACATCTACAAACTTGTTCCGCAATCCTATGTTTACGGCACATTTCCCGTTTATTTTTACACGATACTAACCATGATTTTTAGTAAAACGCTGGGAATTCTTAGAATCGAATTTACAAAAATGGATCTTTATGTTTTTATGCGTGTAATTAATGCGTTAATTAGTTTTGCACTTATTCCCGTGTTTTATCTTCTCATGAAAAGGCTGGGCTTAACTGGGCGATCATTTATTTCTATCGCAGGTATTTCTTTAGTGGCTTTCAATTGGAAACTAATCGTTCACGCACATTATTTAAATCACGACATTATTATTACCTTATTAATTTTACTCGCTAATCTGTTCTTTTATCAATATCTCCAACACCGACACACGTTAAAAAAACCCGACGATACAATCAACACAGCCCTCTTTGCCTTATGTTTTGGACTAGCGGTGTCAACTAAGATAACAGTTTTACTTACTTTCCCCATCTATCTTGTGGTCTTTTTCATATATAAAGATTTTAAGAACCTCGTCGCAACTTTATTTATTATCACGGGAGTTTTTATAGTCACCAATCCTTTTGCATGGATATTTATGGGAGACTTTTTTGGACGACTTTTGGAAATGCGGATTAAAGAAGGAGGCATGGTTTTTGACTCGGTTAATTATAGTCCGTTTAAATATATCGAGGCTTTATCTTGGATTTTAGCTTTGCCGGTGTTAATACTTTCGTTACCGGGGATCGTAAAATCCTTAACGGTTAGGGATAACGGGCCGGTAAAGGGTGACGGGGGTATTAAGGATGGCGGATTTTATCTCGTCATGGCTCTACAAGTCGTCTTTTATGTGGTATTTTTCTCTGTTCAAAGCCGGCGGGTTGATAGGTGGATGCTCCCAATTATTCCTAATTTAATGCTGTTTTCTCTTGTTGCTCTAAATTATCTTCTTAATGTTATTAAAAAGCCCGCCTTTAAACTTATCGCCATAGTCTTTATTGGAGGTGCTACTCTGTATTACCTATACTTCCCCGCATTACTATTGAGGCAATTTCAAAGAAACACCCCAAAATCAGCCTCGTATATTTGGGCAAAAGAAAATCTGCCTCCCTTGACAACAAAATTTGGAATTACAGAGGAAGGTTTAGATCCATTAAACAAGCTTCCAACGGCAACAATTTGGCAGTTTAATGTTTACGAATCGGAAGGAGCACACTTAATTTATCCTCCAGATCCGTTATTGTACGACTATATAATAATTTCTTCTCGACCTATGTTGTGGACTAAAAATTCAGAGATCGTTAACAAGTATCCCTATTACGCTTCGAAATGGCTTCGGTTTGAAGAATCGCTCAACGATCCAAGGAGATTTATCCGCATAAAATCCTTTGAACTTTCCAAACCTAATCTAATTCCGCTTTCCAATGTATATATTTACCGTAGAATTAAGTAGGTGAAAAAATTTAAGCTACATTATATAGGGTTATTTTTACTACTTATAATTTCCTCTTGTTTAAGATTTAGTAACCTTTCATATTCGGAATTTCAGGATGATGAAAAAAAGGCTCAAATTAGACTTTTTGAAAACGAAAGACTTATAGAATTTTTGCTGAGGCAAAGAAAGGGTCCGATGCAGTTTTTAGTAGCCCAGATTCCCTTTTCGATTTTTAGCCTTAAAGGTGAAGTGAACGAACTTGCCGTAAGGCTACCATTTACAACATCAAACCTAATTTCGGTTTTTGTGCTGTATGCCTTAATATACAAAATAACCAAAAGTCATGGAGCTTCACTTATTGCTTCGTCCATTTATTCCGTAAATGGTTTTGTTGTTGGATTTTCTCGTATAGCACAGTACCAAAGTTTAAATTTACTTTTCTCTTTTCTTTCCTTATATTATTTTGCCGATTTAAAATACAGAGATCGGGGATTTCGCTTACCGATCTTGCTAGGAACTATTTTTGCATCTTTGTCTTTGTTGTCGCATTGGGATGCAATCTTTTATATAGTACCTACTCTTTACTTTTTCATTACCTTTGTACTACATAAAAATGTTACTAAAAAAGAAAAACTGGTTTGTTTGTTCATAAGTTTTATTACATTTGCGATAATTGTTTTTCCCTTTATTATTGCCTATCTTCTAGATCTGTCGTCCAACCAAACCGGAAATATTGACTATTTTTTTAAAAGAATCGGTACTGCAGGAAGTTCCTTTCTGCGACATAAGTACATCTTTGAATTATACAACCCCGAGGTAGCTTTATGGCTTTACATAGTTGGTTTGCTAAGTGCTGTCTTGTTTATAAAAAGAACAGGTCTGTTTCTTCTCTGGTTCATGTTTAACCTACTTTTAATAAAGTTTTTTATGGTTACACCCAAGACACACATTTACAATTATGTTATTCCTGCCGTCATTACCTCCTCGCTCGGCTTTTATTATTTTTGTGTTTGGTTGAAAAGCAGAGTAAAGCTTGCTATTCCAATATTTTTATTAATGCTAACGATTCTAATAGGTTTATTAATCTTTCAATCTTATTTAATATTTGTTGATCATAAAAAAGAGTATCCCTTTGACGAGAAAAAAATTCTGTGGCATTTAAATCCTGTTCTCTATGATGAGGAAATAATCACTTTTGGATTTCCGCACAATAGGGGTTGGAAGGAGGTAAATAAATACATCGATCCCCAATGTCAGTATATAACTAATGAGAGTAAGGGGATAAGTCAAATTTATGTTAAGGCATCATATGGATATAATGAGAAATGCTGCTATGTTGTCGTAATTAAAAGACCTTTCTATACCAAAGCACAAGACGCCATATATGCGGGAACTAAAAAGTCTAAATTGGTATATAAGTATGTTAAAGACGGTGAGACACTAACAAAGGTTTATAAAATGAAAGGGGAGTTGACGAGATAAATTTCGGAAACTACACGGTCTTGGTTTTTATATTGCATGACCGGTGAGCTGTTCTGCATCCAAGCGTTAATCCTTGTATTGGTAACTTCATTAGTGAAGGTTTGAGGGTTTTTAATATAAACATAGTAACCCACTTTCCCGCCGGCTTTTTCAAGGACGATGTGATAGCGCGAAATACTAACCCGCTCGTTAGTAGTGTAAAATTGTGATTTTTTATCCAACCTAATATAGTCACCGATTTCGTCCCAATGTCTATAGTAAGGAAACCCAAACATGCTTAAATGAAAAATTGGCGTGGGCTTGGGGAGAGTCCAAATTAAAAACTTTTTATTCTCCCATGGGTATTCGTAATCGTGGTCAACAAAAACATAATACGACTGAAGTGTCAGAAAGATAAAAAGTACCCAAACGGCCACCATCGTGACGGAAGTTACTACGATGGAAAAAGGTAGTTTATTTAGAATTTTGCGTCCTACCAAATCGGCATAAAAAATAGCAAAGCCCATAAACAAAAAGGTGGGAATTAAATAGGCGTAGATATGGGTTCCGGGAATGTAGATAAAGACTTCTAGCAAAATAAACGGAATGAGAAACCAAGCGAACACGGAAACCAGGGTCGACAAGCTAAAAGGGGAGTGGGCGCCTTTAAAGACATCGAGCTGATAGATATGTGAAAGCAACTTACCCAGCATTTTTGGAAAGATTTTATAAAGTGTGACTAGGGTAATAAATCCAAATCCTACAATGCCAAGTATAGTGTAAATATGCAGGACATAAATGGGCTGGTAGACGGAAAAAAGATAGCGCGAACTGGAAATTTTGCTTGAGACATCTCCGGAAATTCGTCCCACCCAATAATCAGCGGTACTCTGAGCAATATTTAGAGCAAACGGGATATAAAAAACGCAGGTAAGTGCTAAAAAAAGTAAGGTAGGAATGATAAACAGTTTAAGAACGTGCCTTTGGTCCTGACGAAACGATGGGTAAAGTAAACCTAGAATGATAGGAATAAAGAAAACTCCATCATAGTGGGACAAAATTGAAATGGCTAGCGAAATTGATGCTAGGACGAGAAGACGCGAATGGAGAGAATCGATATACTTTCTGGTTAGATAGACAGATAAAAGTCCAAAGAATATTACTAATGACTGATACTGGACGATACGGGAGAAGGCTATCAAGAAACCATTTGTAGCAAAGAATATAGATGAATAAAAAGCGATTTTCTCATTAAGAATTGACTTTGATAGATAATAGAAAACGATAACTGACCCCAATCCTGCCAAAGCAAATGGAAGCCTAACTAGCGCGCGGTTTCGATAATCGCGTGAAATACTATTAAGCCCCGCAGTGACTAAAAATTGCATGGGGCCTTTTCTTTGTTCCAGAAAAAATTTAACCGAGGTAGCTTCTTTGGAATTGTAAAGCGCCTTAATTTCATCACCCTGGTAATCTGAATAGCCTAAATTATAAAGTCGTAGAAACCCCGCTACTACAAATAAAACAGCAAGTGCCCACCTTTTTTGCATAAGGCAAGTATATCAGCTAAAATATTTGCATGTTTGAAATGTCCGCTTTAAAATTCGAATACAACGCATTGGAACCATACATCGATGCTTTAACCGTAGAAACACACTACTCAAAGCATCATCAAAATTACTGCAACAATTTAAACAAGACATTGGAAAAATATCCTCAATTCCAAACTTCCGGTATTGAAAGCATCCTAACCAACTTAAACACGCTTCCGCAAGATGTTATTCAGGCGGCAACAAATAATGGAGGCGGATACTATAACCACAACCTGTATTGGGAAAACCTAACTCCCAACGGAAACTCTTTAACTGACGGTGTTTTAATGGAGGAAATTAATAGGGCTTTTGTCTCCTTTGCTGACTTTCAAAAACTTTTTACCGAATCCGCTACCAAACTTTTTGGCAGTGGCTGGACTTGGTTGATACAAACCAAAAACAGCGATTTAAAAATCGTGAATACCGCTAATCAAGATTGCCCCCTAAGTAGTGGATTAAGACCTC
>JBBAAW010000001.1:0-109901 GCA_041658075.1 Patescibacteria group bacterium | reverse complement strand
TTTTTGTATTATTATTTTCTTTTGAGTTGCCTGCTTGTCAAAGTGCCAGCTCTGCAAAACTATGGGTGCAAAACTTGGCCGGATTATATCATATTTTTGAAAAAAGGAAATATCCTATAATAAAATTGTAACTTAAAACATTAAGGTTGACCAAAACGCCAGCATAAAATAGAATAGTCAAATAATCTTGGGTCGATAGCTCAGTTGGTTAGAGCGCTTCTCTGATAAGGAAGAGGTCGAAGGTTCGAATCCTTCTCGACCCACCATTAGGCCCCGTTGCTATGGGGTGACGGTGTGAGGATTAAATTCCCAAATAACTGACGACTTTAGGGTCTATATCTGTAGTAAAAAATTTTTTAAGAAGTCCGGGTTCTACCCATTTAACACGATCAATTTGATGGGTCTTCTCAATAATTGTGGTTTTAACTTTAACTGGTTCGCATTTAAAGTATTTTAAATGGACGTAAGGCTCCGGATAATCGCGCTCGGACATTTTATCGCCAACCTTAACTTCGTATCCGGTTTCTTCTTTCATTTCTCCGGCTAAAGCCTGTTCATCAGTTTCTCCAACGCGGACGTTACCACCTGGAAACGCCCAAGATAACACCTGTCCGTTAAATGCTTTTTCCGGATGGACACGACTAATTATTAACACCTTACCTTGGTCGTTTTTCATTACTCCAAGTACAATTTGTTTCTGCGTTTTAATGTCGTCCATATATTATTAGTTATTCAAAAGAAAAAAGGCAAAAAGAATGTTCGTTTAAAGATTTATAGCTTATCTTTGAACTTACCCAATCCTCAGTGAGTTTTTGAGGTTACACGCTTGACTTATGAGTTTCTTGGTCAAACGGTGTTAATTGGAACGCTTCGATCTAAAGATCGAAACCACCTTCCTCGCAAACATAAGTTTGCTCAAAAGTAAAACGGGCTCGCTTTGCGCTAGGCAATTAAAGTATCCGCTTTCCTTTTAACGTTTTTTTCTCCTTAGAAAGGAGGTGATCCAGCGCCAGATTCCCCTAGCGCTACCTTGTTCGCTTATTCCATTATTACTAATGGTGCTGACTATATCTTCATCCTAACAAACTTACCCTTTTCGTTATGAAAAGAGCCTATAAATCGTCCAAACTTTTCCCAAGAGTTACATAAGATGTAAAACCTGTAATAATTTGGGTCGACACTTATACTTGGTATATGAATTTTTCCACATTCGATCCCTAACTCCAACAAATAATTTCTTACCTGCTCTAAGTCATTAAAATCTTTCTGACAGAAGTAAATGTAATACCTTGTCAATAGATTTCTAGGAACACTCCCTTCCGCATCAAAATAACCCCTTATATAGTCAATTTTATCTGTTGGACTTGCGATTGCCGAATCTTTAAGAAGACTTTTAGCAAACTCAAGTATATAGACATTTCTACTCTTTCCCTCTTTATATATCCACGCTTTAGAACCCATTTTCTGAATTCCACGCTGAACACTTTCAAGAAAAGAAAGCGATTTTTGACACAATCGATAGGTATACCTTGAAGTGGTTGAATCATGTATCAAACCAAGTAAATAAGACTTTGTAATGTTAGGTGTCGGCGTTTTATGTAGGCTGTGATTTTCGTTTTGTTCGAAAGCGCTACATCTCATCATTAATATAATATCATCATATACATATATGACAACATATATTATGAAGAAGTCGATACGGGGTCGATCCAAGCTTATCGTAATGACAAATCTAGAAAGACTTCCCACGGTATTATCCGCTCAAAACGGACTTCACCGTTATTAGCCGAATTTTTTTACGAGATTACTCTCGTAAGTCGCAACACTCCATTTACACGACTTCACCCTCATCACTGGTTCTACCGTGAGCCCTACTAATGCAGAGATTTAGGATAGCCCCAGCTTTGCTGGCGTGACGGGCGGTGTGTGCAAGTCCCGAGAACGTATTCACCGGCGTATAGCTGACCGCCGATTACTAGCGATTCCAACTTCATGGAGTCGAATTGCAGACTCCAATCCGAACTGAGACGCGTTTTAAGAGATTTGCTCAACCTCGCGGCTTTGCTTCTCGCTGTGCGCGCCATTGTAGCATGTTTCTAGCCCCAGACATAAAGGCAATCCTGACTTGACGTCGTCCCCGCCTTCCTCCCTGTTACCAGGGCAGTTCCGCTAGAGTGATACAACTAACGGTAAGGGTTGCGCTCGTTAGCCCACTTAAGGGTACGTCTCACGATACGAGCTGACGACAGCCATGCAACACCTGTGCTATCATCCGAGGATCGTCCCACGTTTCCGCAGAACTACACACGATAGCATGTCAAGTCTGGGTAAGGTTCTTGGGTTAGCAGCCAATTAAAGAACATGCTCCACCGCTTGTGCGGGACCCCGCCAATTCCTTTGAGTTTTAGCCTTGCGACCGTACTCCCCAGGCGGCCTGCTTAACGCGTTAGCTTCGACACCCAGAATAAATCCAAGTATCTAGCAGGCATAGTTTACAGCGTGGACTACACGGGTATCTAATCCGTTTTGCTCCCCACGCTTTCGTCTCTCAGCGTCAGTACATCCCCAGACAGCTGGCTACCCCCTTGGTGTTCCCTATGATATCAACGCATTTCACTGCTCCACCATAAGTTCCGCTGTCCCCTAGATGTCTCTAGTCACGCAGTATTAAAAGCAGTTTCCCCGTTGAGCGGAGAGATTTAACTTCTAACTTACGCAACCGCCTACAGAACTCTTTACGCCCAGTAAATCCGGACAACGCTTGTACCCTACGTATGACCGCTGCTGCTGGCACGTAGTTTGCCGGTACTTTATCGAAGTTTACAACCCTAAGGCCTTCATCCTTCACGCGGCGTCGCTGCATCAGACTTTCGTCCATTGTGCAAAATTCCCAATTGCTGCCTCCCGTAGGAGTAGGGCCCGTGTCTCAGTGCCCTTCTGGCCGTACGTCCTCTCAGACCGGCTACCCGTCATAGGCTTGGTGGGCATTTACCCCACCAACTACCTGATAGGCCATAGGCTCATCCTTAAGCGTCTTACATTGCTGTAAAGCTTTAATCTTGCGATCACATAGAGTATTACTCCAGCTTTCGCCGGGCTATCCTCTACTTATGGGTAGATTCCTGTGTGTTACTCAGCCGTTCGCCACTATCCAATTATCTTGCGACAACTAAATCGTTCGACTTGCATACCTTAGGCACGCCGCTAGCGTTCGTCCTGAACTAGGATCAAATTCTCAAAGAAACATTCTTTTCGCCTTTCAACTTTAGAATATGAAATATTCAACTGAATTTGAAAGGACTTTTTCTTACCTATACTTTCATAATTTTTCAAAGAGCTCTCTACACCCTAATAAAAAGATTTAGGGGCAAGTCACACCATACCAAAACGCAGTGGCGATGTCAACAGCAAAGTGTAAACCTGTTAAAATATAGACGTAATGGATCAGAAATATGCCAGCAGGGCGGGAGGGAAATTAGAGTTTGCCTTAAAGTCGTTTAATGTTGATGTAAGCGAAATAGTTTGTGCGGATTTTGGGTCGTCAACCGGGGGCTTTGTGGACTGCTTACTGCAACACGGAGCTAAAAAAGTATACGCCGTGGAAACAGGTTACGGATTGTTGGATTGGAAACTCCGTAATGACCCGCGGGCTGTGGTAATGGAAAAAACCAACGCACTCTATGTGGAATTGCCGGAGAAAGTTGATCTGATAACAATAGATACTGGCTGGACAAAACAATCGATTATCTTACCTTCCGCGTACAGAAACCTTAAAGATGACGGACGAGTAATTTCTCTGGTCAAATTAAGTTTTGAGATTGGCAAAGATAATCGACAGATTAAAGAATCGATGCCTGGGAACGAAATCGAGAAGGTTCTAGAAAAAGTTGCGGACGACGTAGTTAAAGCTGGGTTTGAAATAGTCGACCAGACAAAGTCGCCTATTTTAGGCGCCAAAGGCAAAAACATCGAGTACTTATTCTACCTGTGTAAGCTCAATTGACTGGGTTTGAAAAAGTCGCGAAAAAGTGTCGGCCAGACCCTGCTTGTTAAAAAGCGGGACGCAAGTAATTAAGTCGATATGGATAGCTCCGTATTCCGGCCAAGTGTGGATTAACAAGTTTGAATTGGATAAAATAAAAGTAAGCGAGTAACCGTGGGGCTTAAACTTAAAAATCTCCGACTGCACCACATTAAGTTTGTGAATGTTGCAAAACTCCCCAGCCAATTTCTGAAGTTGTTTCTTGGAATCTAAGATATTGGCAGGTACTTTATTAAGTTTGAGTACAAAATGATCGACGTAGGGAAATTTTTCTTCTTGTTGCGATTCAAAGGTGTAGATGGTTGCAGGAGAAAGCACCGCTTGGGCATTGGTATGGGGAGTAGTTTGTAAAATATACAGGGTGCTGGCGTTTCCAACGGATTCCGCCCCTGTGTACCTAGCAAAGCTGTACAAAACATCCTCTTGCCACAATCCAAAGCGATTTATCATCTCCTGAACTTTTAAATATTTTTCAGGCGACTTAAAAGAAGCGCCGTAATGAATAAAAATATACTTTCCTTTTTGCAACCTTTGATCGTATCCCACAAGTTCGGTGGCGCGTTTAAGAAAAAGTCCAAAGCCGGATTTTGTGTAAGGAGGATCGGTTAAAACAATATCAAATTTATTAATAAAATGCTTTTCTAGACTGTTTCTAGCGTCGTAGGTTACAGTTTGTATATTTTTTATACCCAAAAGCTCTGCACCCTTTGTTATACCGCTAATTATGTCTCGATCGATTTCAAAAACGGTAATCTCTAGCTCAGGATTAATTAGGGCCAAAACTAAGGACACTAGGTCGTCATCGCCCAGAAGAGCAATTTTGGCTTCGTTGTACAAAAGGCCTTTATCCTTTACCACTAAAGCCTCAGAAACAGAAGTTTTAGCCGAGGCAAAAAATTGATCATATTCCCTTTTTGGATCGCTGGAACAAGTCTTTCGTACCTCTAATATTTTGGCCTCCAACTCCTTGTCGCCGTACTCCAAGAGAGACCATTTAAATGGTTGGGGGGTTTCTTTTGCCACAAATGCCTTACCAAGGTCGTTTAGAGTCAGGCTGTCCTCTTCAGTAGCGTCTAATAAGTCTCTAATCGATAGCTTGAACGCGCGCAAGGTTTCCTTAGGAAGTCCTGTAAGCGAGATTAGCCGAGAACTGCGTAATGGTACAAGATTCTTGAGAAAATAGAATATGCCCTCAATATGCGCTTTTCGCAAGGCAGGGTTTTTATATTGTATATCCAACATAGAAAGCATGTTTGGTATTATAAATCATCTCTTTAGGATGTCAAAATTCTATTCAAATTAGAGGAAACCCTATTGTATTTTTATATTTCTCGGTCAAACTTTAAACATGCGCATGATTGCAATTATCGTTATTTTTATTCTATCGACTTTTGTTGCTGTGACAGCAAAAACAAGAGCACAGGAGTCGGGAAGCTGGGAAAAACTTAACATTCCAAAGCCTTTTTATACGCTGGAGGTTACCCCTTATGGCATTTACGCCGGAGAATTTAACAGCAATTGGAACTGGAACCCGTATAACGGGGTTTTTGTGTCACACGACTTGGGAGAAAGCTGGGCGCAAAGCGGTTTAAAAGATCGTGGAGTAACCGATATAGCCTATGGAGACGGAGTTTTATACGTCACCATTTATTATTGGGGCATAGAAGATCCGCCGGGGCTTTATCGATCCATAGATAAAGGCGCGTCATGGAAAAAAATTGGTCCTGACTTTTCTTCTGCCAGCGTGGCGGTTTGTGGAGATAATATAATTTTGGGTGGCTACAGCCATGGACTCTGGTTATCACAAGACGGGGGAGACACTTGGGTACAAAAGTTGGGCGATGGCTGGTATGGTGGCGATATAACGAGTATAAGCGTTAGTAACAACATCGCTGTCACCTCGGATTACTATAACAACTACATTTCTAACGACTGCGGGGTTAATTGGGATGTTTTGGGCAAAAATGTTTCTGGATATTTGTCAAGCGTAAGCATAAACAACAACATTTGGTTGGCATGTAGCGGAACCACAGGCGGAATTTACAGATCCACAGATTATGGTGGAACTTTTTACCCAGTTGAAGGTTGGAGTCCAAATCCGTGCTACGCGGTAACTTATTACAACAGCGTGTTTTACGCGTCGTCCCACAGCAATCAAACGAGTTACTACAACATTTTAGAGTCGCTCGACAAAGGGCTAACCTGGCAAGACATTACACCGAACGACAATATAAATAACTATGTTCATAACCTTTCATGGTTGGCGTCGTCGCCAGGATTTATCTTTGCCACCAGCCCGGGAACAGGTTTATACCGCTATAAAGTCCCGCCATATGTGCCAAAAACCCAACCTTTTATTTCTAAACTTTGGTCGCGCAACAAAATGAGTGAACAAACAGACACCATAACCTCTTATTTTGACCATTCTTATCCCCTTCTGGCTTATCCTTATAAAAGCGAACCGGCGAAAGAATCGGATACCACTACAAATTTTTGGGGCGATAGGGAAAAAGCACCTAAATTATACTATTCAAACCACGATGGGGTAGATTTTGGACTCAAATATGGCAGATCCATTTTAGCGCCGGCTTCGGGCTACGCATCGTACTCGTACACAACGGGAGGCGGCTATACTATTAAAATTGACCATCAAAACGGCTATCAAACGCAGTATTTACATCTGCAAAAAGAGGGTCTGTTTGTTACTGTCAAAGATAAAGACGCCAAATGGATTGACAAGGGTCAGCAAGTTGGATTAGTTGGACTTACGGGTAATACCACAGGTCCGCATCTTCATTTTGGAGTACGACACGACAAAAACAATAATGGCAACTTTTTAGATGATGTACCTGATGGGAGAGTCGACCCTTATGCTTGGCAGGACGACACAAAAGAAGATCCTTGGGAAGTTTACAGCTGGACGGATGCTTTGGGCGACCATGCCGGGTCAGAAAGCGCTTATTTGTGGGAGGACTTTTTGGAAGTGAACTCCGTTTATTTATCAAAAGATGGGGGCTCGTTAGCAGGAGAAAACGCTATAGTAACGATTCCGGAAAATACTTTGGATAAAGAAATTACTCTAAGTATTCAAAAAACCGGTTCCAGTAATGTAGAACTGGCTAACAAGGTTTTTAAATATGTCCACGGAACTGCTCTGCTCATAAAAGCTTACGACAATGTGAAAAATCAAATTTACCAGTTTACTAACGACTTGGAGATTACTTTTGACCTATCACAAGCGAATTTTTCTAACATCGCTACGGAAACATTAAAAATAATGTACTTTGATCCTGGTGATATGATTTGGAATCAAGTACCAACAATATGGCACGAGGCAGAAAGACGGTTAACGGGCATTGTTAATCACCTTAGCGAATTTGCTGTGTTTGGGGAAAAAATTGACGCTAATCCTCCGGATACAACAATCAACATTACTGGACAGAAAGATGGAGACTGGTATACAGAATCGCCGATGTTTTCTCTTATCGCAGTTGACAGAGAAAACGAATCCGGAGTTGATAAAATATTTTATTCATTAGACGGAGGAGGCTCGTGGGAAGAGTATTTAACGCAAACACAGGTGGTAAAAGAAGGTATTTATGCAATTTTGTTTAGATCGGTGGATAAAGCAGAAAACTATGAACCCACTAAAGATTCTCCCCTTTTACGGGTCGATACTTTAAGTCGTTTTAAAGATGAGGTGATTTTACCGGATGGTTCCTTTACTATAGCCCCCTTATTCAACTAATCGCGAGAAAATATTAAACAGACATTTTAGGTGCAAGAGAGTCCTTTTGTTTAGCAAGTATTTCTCGAGCAATTTCTGATAATTTAAGGTAGTCACTATAGTACAACAGAGCTAAAGGAACCATTGGCCAAAGACCCTCTCTATCTAAAGATTCGATCCCAAAACTAGTAACTTGGGTAGGATCTTGAGCGGTTATACTACGCCAATATTCATCTATTGTGGTGAAAACACTCTGATAGATATACGCACGATATCTTCTTATCCCTTCGTGCCTCGTATATCTAAATTGATCGACTATTCCAATCATACTGACCCTGTGAAGGTAAGAGTAGACCGTTCTTCTCAAGTCACCCGGTCCAAAATTTGGATCAAGTCTGCTCACCTCTTCTGTGAGCTCTCTGGTAACCGTAGGCTCGTATATGGCCTTAGCATGTCCTCCTGGAAACACAAACTCACCTGTCTCTTGGCTTTTTCTCATAAGAACCGAATCCGGATCGAGTGCGTACCCACCGGCTTCACCAGAAAAACACGGAACATTAATCGAAACCTGTATTGGAGGCTGGGAAAGCAGTTGCCTCATCTCAACGTTATCAACTTGTGACCAACTGAATTGATTAGTTTCTCCCGTGAATATGCGACTAAAAGAAGGTTTTTCGGGTCGATAAACATTCTCTGGAAGACTTAAGGCTTCAACGATTTGCGTATGTAAAAAATGGGGAAACAGTTGTTCAAATCTTGGATCGCCGTCTACAGCTACTTGAGCCCAGTAGTAAGCATCGCCACTATCGTACCCCAAACTTCGCTCCAAAACATCCTTAGTAACTCCAAAAGCACGCGAACGTCCTTGATATCCGATCTTATTAACCAAGTCGTTCATAACTTCACTAAACTCTACCGGCTGTACAAAACCTTGCGGGTCTTCCACCAAAAACCTTTCTCCGTTTCTGAGTAATACATCGGTAAACACCCTCTCGCCAATTTTCACTCCATCTTGTATAATCGAGGACTCTTCAACTACAAACGGATATCTTACCGCAGACTCGTCAGCTACGCTTTCAGGTCGATAAATCGTCATAGGCCGGTATTTAAGCACAGAGTAGAAGTTTTTGCAAAACAATCAGAAAAGTTTCAATAAAAAATAACACCACCGCCTAAAACTTCATCGCCTGTATAAAAAACCGCCGACTGTCCGGGGGCAACACCAAAAGCTGATTCCTCAAGTTTAACATTGGCAATACTATCATCCGATAAGGTTACCTGCGCCTTGTAAAGTTGCCCAAGGTGGCGGATCCGCACATCGCAAGTAAAATCCTGTCGATCGTTCTCCATGGAATCCTCGTCGATAAAATGTATATCCGATATTTTGAAAGAGTCGCGCAAACAATCGTTGTAAAATCCTACAATAAGCTTATTCTGCGCAACATCTTTACCCACCACATACAACGGCAAACCAACGTATTTTTTAATCTCAAACCCGTGCCTTTGACCAATAGTGTAAAACCAAACACCCTCGTGCGTGCCTATAACATCGCCTGCTGACTTTAAAATCACTTCTCCCTGGCGCGGCTCAATTTCCCGCTTTAAAAACTTATTTATGTCAACCTCGCCCACAAAACAAATACCCATGCTTTCCGCCTTCTCCGCCACTACCAATTTTTGTTCTTTGGCGACTTTTCTTACTTCGCTTTTTTTCATTTCGCCAAGAGGAAAAAGCGATTTTGAAAGTTGTTCCTGCGTCAGTCTATACAAAAAGTATGACTGATCTTTACCGTCGTCCACACCCTTTAGCAATTTAAAGCGTTGGTCACATTCACCACGCAAAATCCTCGCGTAATGACCAGTGGCCACATAACCAAAACCTCCTTTCATGGCCCAGTCCAAAAAGAGTCCAAATTTAATTTCCTTGTTGCACAAGACATCCGGGTTTGGCGTGTGTCCAGCCCTGTACTCCGAGTAAAAGTGGTCTATCACCTTACTTTTGTACTCTTTTTCAAAATTCAAAAACTTAAATTTAATTCCCAACTGACCGCAAACAGCAACCGCGTCGCTCCTATCCTCGTTACCCTTACAGGTCTCGCTACTATATTCCCAACATTGCATGTGAACGCCTGTAACCTCGTATCCTTGCGACTTTAGCAGATACGCCGACACTGCCGAGTCCACACCTCCACTTAACCCTACTGCTACTTTTATGTTTTTATTCAACATGAGGGAATTATACCGCGCATCAATTGATTAATGTGCGACACAGCAAAACATCAAACAAAAGCAATACTCTCAACCTTTTCCTCTTTGTGTACAGGCAAGTCACACTTTTCCCTGGCAAAACTCATTGAGTCAATAATTTCATCAACTATCTCTTTTGCTTCGGTGAAAGAAAGCCGCCTAAAATTATGGGGAAAATAGTGAAAAACCAGATTACGTCCTTTTTTCCAAGTACTCCAAAGCCGTTCTGCTACTTTATTCTCTCCGTTTTCCGTAGCTCCCTTGCAGACGCGATTGTAAACAGAACCATGCTCCTTTACAAAGTGTGGATTTAATATTTTTCCGATTCTAATATCCTCCCCATAGTATTCCTCAGGTCGCATAAGTTTCATGTCAAGAAATAATTTCTTCAGAAACCCCTCGTAGGCTTTGGAAAAAGGAAAAACAAGGTAGGAATAATCGGACACTCCGTGAGGCATTTTGTGCACCTGCTCCATTAAAAACTCGCCATCTTCAACCAAGCCTTTTTGCTCGGAGGAAAGATATTCCCATAAAACTGAATCTCTAGGTATTACTTGCATTTTGTGAAACTACTTCCGCTCCGCTCCCCTAAAAGTTAGATTCGCGACAGACATCGCAGTGTCAACAATGGCAAATGTTTCTTGTGTACCAAGCAATCGATACGGTATCCCGTTCAGCGACTTTACTCCCAGCCTTATAAATCCGTAACCGTTCCAACCTACTGCCTTTTCAATAAAAACTTCGTGACCGTCCTCTGTTGTAGGAGCGCCACTTACCATTGCCCACCATTTTCCCGACGTTGCGGACTCTTGGCATTGCTCCTTTGTGTCGCACAGATACTCTGTTAGATCCCACGAGGAACTGGGAGAAATTACGGTAACTTTAATCCCATTAGTTCTATATTGATAAATATTTTCTGAACGGGCTTTAGCACCAAGCACCAATCCAACTAAATTTCTTGAGCCTAGAAACACCGCTACACCTACAACAGCGAGAATGGCAATTAATAAATAAGGGTGAGCAAAACCTCTGGGCATTTTTCTATTCGTGGGCATATGTAAATAAAAGCATAAATCGCGCGTATGTGCAATAATATTTTGATGAAAAATTTTAGTGACTTAAAAGTTGCCATCATTCACGACCAACTTACCCAGTATGGCGGAGCGGAAAGAACTCTGGAACAACTTCTGAACATTTTTCCTAACGCAGATATTTTTACGGGATATTGCAAACCTCAAAACATTAGCCAAAAAATCTTGAATCAACAGATCTTCTTGGGACTTGATAAAGAGCCTGTTTGGGTACAAAAATTATTTAATTATCTATCGTTTTTAATGCCGTTTGTTTTTGAGTCGTTCGACTTAAGAAGGTACAATATCATAATTAGTGAGGGTACAGCGTGGCCAAAAGGCGTTATTACAAATCCACAGCAACTTCACATAAGCTACATTTACACCCCGCCCCGATTTTTATACGGTTACGCCACAGAAGGTCAAAAAAGAGATGTTTGGTATTACAAACCGTTTTTAAAAGTTATTGACCACTTTTTACGACTTTGGGATTTCTCCGCCGCTCAACGCCCTGACTTTATACTTTCAATATCACAGGAAGTGGCAAAACGAGTAAAAAAGTACTACAGACGGGATTCGGCGATCATTTACCCACCAGTGGACATCAACACCCAAGCACCGCAGGAAAAAACATCGGAAAGCTGTTATCTTTGCATCTCCCGCCTTGCAGCGTATAAAAACATTGATTTATTAATCCAAGCGTTTAACAAAACCCACCTAAAATTAAAAATTGCCGGTACGGGAAAAGAAGAGGCCGAATTAAAAACAATCGCCGGAGAAAATATAGAGATGTTAGGGTTTGTGAATGAAACCGAAAAAGCACGGCTTCTGGCAAAATGCAAGGGTTTTATCTTCCCCACCGACTACGAGGACTTTGGAATTGTGTTAGTGGAGGCACTCGCACACGGAAAACCAGTTTTAAGTCATAGATCAGGTGGTCCGTTAGAAACTATTGAAGAAGGAGTTACAGGGATGTTTTTCGATGAGTTAAACGCAGAAACACTGTCGCAAAAAATAATGAAGTTTGACAAAAATATTGACGAGGGAAAATACAACGAGCAAAAAGCAAGAGAGTCAGCAAAAAAATTTAGCGCGGGAAGATTTAAAAACGAGTTTGGCGAATTTGTGAAACAAAGATGGGAGGAGAAACAAGATGCCCGAACTTCCTGAAGTCCACACCATCGCCTCTGATTTAAAGAAAAGTATTGAGAAATATCTTATTGAAGGGGTAGAAATTGAAAATGGGTATAAAGTTAACCCGAGTAACGAGGAATTTGTAAAAAAGCTTATAGGATCAAAGGTTGACAAAGTTGCACGGGTTGGAAAAAACATCGTGATTAAACTGGACTCAGATGACTATTTAACCTTTCACCTTGCCATGACAGGCAGAATTCTGTTAAAAGATCCAAAGTCGCCCAAAGACGCGCACCAAAAAATCCAAATCAAATTGTCAAACAAAGAGAAATGTTTAGCTTTAAGATTTTGCGATGCCAGAATGTTTGGAAAAGTGGGCATCTGGAACGGGCAGGAAATAAAAAGGCTTAAGGGAAAATACGGACCCGATGTAATTATGCAGGAGATTTTACCTATTAACTTTATGGAAAGGTTAAAGTCCAAAAACACCGCAATAAAAAACGCCTTGCTAGAACAAACAATTGTAGCGGGACTGGGTAATATTTACGCTACAGATGCTCTATGGATGGCCAAAATCCACCCGGAAACTAAAACCAAAGAGCTTGATATCAAAAGAACAACGGATTTACTCAGATCAGCAAAAGAGATTTTAACGGAGGGAATCCTGCATCGCGGGTCCACCTTACCAGACAAAGCTTATGTGGATGTTTTCGGTCAACCGGGAAGTCACCAGAATCATTTTAGAATTTACGGAAAATCTCGCTGCCCCGTATGCAAAACCAAAGTTGAGTATAAAAAGATTAACGGACGTGGAACTTATTTCTGCTCCAATTGTCAAAAGTGATCTTTCAAAGTCTTAAACTTACAAAATTTAGAAACCACAAATCCGTCAACTTAAGTTTTATTGACGGCGTAAATCTTATTGTAGGATCAAACGGGTCGGGCAAGACCAACGTTTTGGAGGCCATAAATCTTTTGTCCACGGGAAAATCCTTTAGAGCACATTACGATCAAGAAATGATTTACAACCCACACATAAATGATACCGAAAACGGCGTAAGCGATGTTTTTAACAGCGATCTTACTCAAAGGGAGTTTTCCAGAGTCTTGGGTACAATATCGAACAATAAAAATGAAGAGATATTGGAAATTATAATTGTCAAAGGCAATCCGTACACAAATTTGAGTCAAAAAACTTTTAAGGTTAATGGCACACCCAAGCCAATTTATGAAACCGCAAAGTACTTTCCCGCCGTGCTTTTTTGCCCACAGGATCTAGATCTTTTTAATGGTTCGCCATCTCTGAGAAGAAGGTTTTTAGATGATCTGCTCTATAAAGTCGACCAAAAATACAAAAAGGAACACACAATTTACACAAAAGCCATACGACAAAGAAACAGAATTTTGGAAAAAATCAATAAAACCGGGCGGGGTGATGATGAGTTAACCTTTTGGACCGAAGAAATTTTAAAGACTGGAACCTATCTGCAAGAAAAACGAGCAGAGCTTATACAAATCCTTGATAACAACATTGGACAGGTTTACTCCGATATATCTTCTCGAGCTACAAAAGTACATATTGAATACAAGATTAATCAAATAAACTTGGAGCGATTGAAGAAACATCGTGAACATGAAATTTACGCCAAAACCACGCTGGTGGGTCCGCACAGGGATGACTTTGACTTTTTAATAAACAACTTTAGCATTTCCCATTACGGCTCACGAGGTCAACAAAGAACGGGGGTTTTGGCTTTAAAAATTTGCGAGCTTGGTCTCGTTAATCAAAGAAATTCTACCTCCCCTGTTTTGCTGTTAGACGATATATTTTCGGAGCTTGATGATACGCATAAAAAATCGCTGGAAGAAGTCGTACAAAAACAACAGACTATCATCACCTCCACACACTCCGGTATTAAGACCCAAAGCACCATTACGCTCTAACACTTTACACTCTGCGGGAAATATGCAAATATTATGGAAAATGTTCTTGCCCGAGTACACGATTACAAACAAAGTATTAAAAAACATTGCCACGGTGGAATATGCTAAGGCTTTGGCAGAAAATACGCTCATTTTATCCACGGTAGAAGAAACCATTCAAAAGGAGGCCACTGTTGCCCTAATTAAAAGTGTCGGCGTGGAAATGGGCAAAGAATTTGCAGAAAACCAGCTAAAAATGGCGGTGGACGGACTTTTGCAAATTGTTCCCACGGATTTGGCTAACGTTGTGAAATCGGTGCTTGATACTTATTCCAGACAAGAAGATTACACAAATACCAGTTTAAAGCTGTTATATCAAAATCTAGTAGGCATAGAGGATCAAAATAAAGCGCCGTACAGAATACAAAAAATTCCTATGTACACTAATCCGGAGGAAATATTAGCCGACACCGTTGAGCTTATGGACTGGTGCCAAAGTGTGGACGCGTTAGAAACCCATCCAATAATCTTTGCCGGTGTTTTACGAGCCCGACTGGAAGTTTTATCCGTCTTTGAGGCTTATAACTCCGTGGTGAGTAATTTATTTACTAGAATGGCATTAAGATGGCGCGGTTACAATCTAAAGAATTTTATGAGGTACGAAGTCAGATATCAAGCTGACAAGCAGTCGTATCAAAAGGCTATTTATTCAATTTTTAAAGAGGGCGACGACTTAACAACCTGGCTGGAGTATTTTTCTGAAATCCTATCTTACGATGCCATGGATATAAAAGAAAAAGTGACTTTGGGCGAAAGACAAACCAAAACTGCGGTAGCACAGGGCTTAACGGACCTTACAGAACGACAGAGCAAGATCGTGCAGTACTTAAGCAATTACGGCATCATAATAAATAAAGACTTTGCGCTGCTGTTCCCATCAATTTCGGAAGATTCCGTTTTGCGTGACCTAAAAACCTTGATAGATAAGGGCGTGGTGGTGAAAGTAGGTAGCACCAAATCCTCCAAATACAAACTAAAATCGTAGGTGGTAAAATTCACTCGTGAAGTATTCAGGGTTTTGTGAATATCTAGAGCGAATGGAAAAAACCAGCAAGCGACTGGAAATTACTGACATATTAGCAGAACTTATCCAAAATCTTAGTGCCGACGAGGTTGAAGTGGGGATATTTTTATCTCTCGGCTATCTAAATCCTCCATACAACCAGATAAAATTCAATATGGCCGATAAAATGGTTTTGAGAGCTTTGGAACTCTGTTACGGTATCGAAAAGGCTAAAGTAGAAAAAACTTACTCAGATATGGGCGACTTAGGAGATTTAGCAAAAGTCTTTGCTGATGCTGCAGGACTCAGCCTCGATACTGAAGGCGCCGATTTAACGGTTCAAGCGATACATAATAAAATGGCTGCCTTGGCCGCAGACGAAGGGTCAGGTTCACAGGACAGAAAGGTGATTGCATTGTCGGACCTGTTAAAGGAACTGTCCCCCCTGTCAGCAAAGTATAGTATAAGAATTGTGCTTGGGACTACACGTTTAGGCTTTACAGAGCAAACTGTAATTGATGCACTGTCAAAAATACTAAGCGGAGACAAATCGAATAGTAGAAAAATTGAGGAAGTTTATAACATCCACCCGAATGTAGGCTTTATAGCAAAAATATTAAAGGTCGACGGAATTAAAGGATTGGAAAAAATCCAACTGGAAACCGGAGTCCCCGTGCTCTCTCAAAAAGCTCAAAGACTTTCTGATCCGGAAGAGATAGTAGAAAAAATGAACGGGACTGCTTGGACAGAGTACAAATTGGACGGAACGCGGGTTCAGCTACATATGGACAGACAAAAGATCGGTTTGGACAAGAAGTTAGATCAAAATAGTCTTTTCTCCTTTAATAAAGGCGCTATAATGGTAAAGACCTTTACGCGCAACTTAGAAGAAAACACCTACCAATTTCCGGATGTCGTAGAGTCGGCCCTAAACCAGATTAACGCCAAAAGCATCATTTTAGACGGGGAAGCTATTGGCCTTGATCCAAAAACCGGCCGATACATTCCTTTCCAAGATATGATGCAGAGAAAGCGCAAACACAACGTAGGCGACTATACCAAACAGATTCCATTAAAATATATAGTTTTCGATATTTTGTATCTAAACGGAAAGGATCTTACGCCTTTGAGCTTATACGAACGGCACAAAATATTAGAGTCAGCGGTAAAGTCCGGCGATGTATTGGAAATTGCCAAACACATTGAAACCTCCGATCCCGCAGAACTATGGCAATTCTTCGAGTCATCCAAGGAAAAAAACTTGGAGGGAATAATGATTAAAAACCTAAAATCTCCCTATCGTGCGGGCGCCAGAGAATTTAGCTGGATTAAGCTAAAACGATCGAATACTGATATTTTGGAAGATACCATTGACTGCGTAGTTTTGGGCTACTATTTTGGACGAGGAACGCGGGCCAATTTTGGCATTGGTGGCTTCCTCTGCGGTCTTTGGGATCCAAACGAGCAAGTTTTTACTACATTAACCAAGGTCGGAACGGGGTTAAAGGACGAAGAATGGGTAGAACTGAAAAAACGCTGTGATAAAATAAAAGTTAAGGAACCACCTAAGAATATTAAATTTCCAAAAGTTTTAACCCCAGATGTTTGGGTAGAACCTGAAATTGTGGTAGAGCTTGGGGGCGACGAGATTTCCGTGTCACAGAATCACACAAGCGGCTACGCTCTGCGGTTTCCCCGTTTAATAACTTTTAGGGACGACAAATCCGCCACGGACACTACGTCACCAAAGGAAATTTTGGCTCTCCACAAGTCGCAAAGAAAACCTGCTGATTAACCTCAACACTAACTTAGAGAAATATTTAACTTGCAGTCCAGCGCGGTAGCTACATTCTTTAAGAACCCAAGGGTTGGATTGTATAGTCCCGACTCTAACCTTGAGATAGCACTTTGTTTTGTGTGGAGCCTTTGAGCCAAACTTTTTTGCGTCATTCTTTTTTCAATCCTTTTCCTAATTACCGCCTCCATTAAGGCATATTCAGGTTCAAGCCTATCGAACTCTCTCTTTATTTCAGGATCTCTCAAAAGCTCCTCTTTGAATTCTTTTAAAGTAATCATGTTAGTATTGTATAACATATATGTTATATGTCAAGATTTTAACAAGATTTTTATTTTAATCAAGTCGCTCTTTAAACTTCTACCTTTGCAGAAAAGAATATGCTTGTAAACCTTTAAGTGACTTTCCGCCGGAATAACCCGGTAACTAAACCCATCCGAAATTACTTTCTCGTCCTCCTTCAAGGGCATGTTGTAGTAAACGCCTGGGTAAGTTATCGAACCATAATCTACCTCAATACCGCTTTTCTGATCGACATAACGATTTGCACCCATTGGACCCTCTCTCACTTTCGTCAAACCTAAAGAAAGAAGGAGTTTGCCAAAATTTTCCTCATCGATCCTTGTTCGCATTGTAAAATCAATGTCGCGAATATTCTTGATGTAAAACCCATTCCTTCCCGTGATCGCCCACGAGCCCGTTAGCCACAACCTCGTACCCTGTTTCTCCGCCTCTGTGTAAATCCTTTTTAGCAAATCAAAAGCCTCTAAAGTTTTTGTATTCGGATCGACTTTGGGCACAGGGACGATTCTAAAACCAAATTTCTCCAAACCAAACAAAATTATTAAAAATATATCGACAAAAATCTTCTTCACAGTAAGATTTTACCACTTCCCTTAAAATAATACTCGGGGTGACGAGGTCGATGTGTTTATCTGCGGGTTTTAGTGCCGTAAGTTAATTTGTTGAAAACTTCTTTAATAACAAACTTGGGCAAAACATCGTTATTGGTGGCTAGAAATGATGCCACTTGCTCCTTATGATACTTTATTAAACTCTGCGAAAGCCATGAAACCGCCTTAGAAATTAAAATATCCTTTTCCCCTTTAAGTCGTTCTAAATTCTTAAGAGCCAAATCCCCCAAACGCATGTCATTACTCCCCCTAACCGACTTGGTAAGCAAAACCAAACTAGCCCGTCGACGTGAGATATTAGTGTCACGGGACATTTTGTCGATGATTTTACCCCAGCTTCTCCAGTCGCCCAAAAGATCCTGCGCAGTAAAAGTACTTTGGCAAAGCGAATCCACCTCACACCAACCGGAAAGCCCACCAAGCCAATCAAAAGCCTGCTGCGAGGTAAACACAGGTTAAACGCCTTTTTATACTCCAAAAGTTTAGTGCCAAAAATTGCTCCTGTGTAATATTTTATGTCGGTTCAGAAAATCTTTAGCGATTTTCTTTTCCTGCGCGTTCTTTAAATGATAAAGCTTGTTTTGAGTACCTAAATAGCTCAACAAATTAAACCGCGATTTTCCAGCGTCGTACCACTTGAATTCCGATACAATTTCCTTTTGCATCTCTAAAATCGTCATTTAAATATTGTACTCCATCTTGTACTGTTCGGGCTTCGTGCTATACTAGAAATATGCAAGAAGGGGAAACTATTAAAAACGAAGTTACTTCGGCAAATTCGCAAAAACCTCAAATAGAACCAAATATTATGGCAGCACTTTCCTACGCCGTCCCACTAGTTATGGGTGTGGTGATATTTATAATGGAAAAAGAAAATAAATTTGTGCGATTTCATGCTTTCCAGTCCATAATTTTTGGACTTTGCTGGGCGGGCGTAGCGGCAATTGCTTCAAGTCTTCATGTATTGTTAATTGGCTTTGTGCTGTCGCCCCTAGTAACCGTAGCGGGCGTAGCTCTTTGGTTTTTCTTAATGTGGAAAGCTTACAACAACCAAGAATATCAATTGCCGTTTGTGGGCAAAATAGCGTACGACCAGACACACAAGTAAATGCAACCCATTTCCGACATTTTAAAACAAAAAGGCGTAGTTTCTGACCACCGCAATAAATATGAGTATCAAGCTTACGGAAATATGTTGGCAGACAAATTGCACGACCCAAAACACCGCACTCTATATATAAAACTGGCAAAGGAAGAAGACAGACGACTTCTGGACGCAGCACTATCCTTTGTTTTAGATACGGATAAAAGTTTAGGTTTGGGTAAACTTTTTATGTGGAAGTTAAAGGAGCTTAGGCAGAAGGCACTTCACGGCGCAGATTCTCCCGCGTTATAACAGCATCAACGACTGCGCTTCTCAAGCCAAAACCCTCAGGAAGCGTTCCAGCCAGCCCAACTGCTCTGGAGAAATCACGGTCCCTCATAGCTTCGCAGATACTGTTGACAACTACCGGTACTGCGGTGCGACCTTCATCATCGAGATGGCTGATACCCCCTGGCGCTGTCCTAACCATGGTCTTAAGAACATCGACATCTTCAGGCAGCTGCAGTCTCCCAGCGTGAAACGGCTGAACAACGCCTTTTTTCATGGCAGCGCTAGTATTCTTCCTGACAAGCACGCAGGCCACTGCTCCCCGTAACGGAGTTGCGATGTTGCGTAACGTCAAATCTGGATATTTCCCTTCTAGCTCACAAAAGTCCTTAGCGTACTCCGTTACTTCGGCGGCATCCCTACCTGATCTGGCTAACTGAACGGCAGCCGAAGATAGTGCCTCTGTAAGTTCACCGTTGGTCCTTACGTCCCTAAACATCTCTTCAAGGTCTCTATTGGCTTGTTCTCTGTTAGTATTACCGTAGGCTTCTTGCACCATACTAACTGCGGAATTGCTAGCACCCGATTGACTCTCATCAGCTCCTCTCATTGTTATAATTTAAAGTCTGCGAGTAGCTATGTCAATAGACGCAACAGGTAACGTAAAGTTGCACTTAGCAAATTGATTAATTTGTATTACAATAGATACAATGCTCAAAAAAACACTGGAACTTTACAAATTCTCCCTTCTCTTGGCAGTTTTTGTTTCAATAGCAATTTTGGCTTTTACTGTACAAAAAGATCCTTTTCAAATTGCTATGGTTCTTTTAGGAACTCTGGGCGGAGCTTTCTTTTTAGACCTTGACTACATTCTGCACGCCTATTTTCTGGAACCAACAAGTGAGTTTGGAAAAAGTGTTCAAGGTTTTATTCATTATAAAGACTTTAAAGGACTTGCCAATTACATTTACTATCACAAAAATGACCTTAAAGAGAAAACTTTAAACAGTGCCATCTTTCAGTTGGTCTTGGGCGGGGCAAGCATTTTAGTAGTGTCGTCCACAGCCAGTAACTTTGCCAAAGCCCTGGTAATTTCCGCTTTTGTAAACTCTATGTACCGATTAGCAGAACAACATTTTGAATATAAAAACACAGTCGACTGGTTCTGGGCTTTTAAAAAAGCTCCCGATAAAATGGGTTTAGTGATTTATTCCGCTATGCTTCTGGCTGTACTAATTTTATCTTTCTTTTTGATTTAGGCTTCAAAGCCAGAAACATATACTATAAGAACAATAGCTTTCTCAACAAAATACGGAGAATCCGAAGAAAGACCAGCAAAAGGTAGTCCCGAGGCCCTAAAAAAACACTGTAAAGATGCCTTAAAGGCCGTGGAGTCCGCATCAGAATTTCGGAGAATTGAGCTGAATGCAGGGTTGATCGGAACCCGTTGGGGAAACGGCAGACGCGCAGATTTAGCAGAAGAAATGTGTGTTACTGCCGAAGATGCGGTTAGACTTTTTGGGCATGAAAGTGAGTTCGACTTTAGAGGAGCTAGTATGGCTTACAGTGAAGGTGGATTTGGATATAACGCGGACGTACCTACAAACGAAGAAGAAGCCTGCTTGGCAGTATGTATATATCTTGCGGTGGCTAACGATCTAGATGTCGTTAGACAACACCTCATTAATATGCGCGCTCTTGCAATCGCTCGAGATCTAGCAGAAAGTATGGTGGAACCAGGGGAACTTGCATTAAGCTTGGGAAGAACACAACTAAGAAACGCCGCCGCTTCACACATCCCTGAGGTAACCATAAAAGTAAATGGGGAACCGGACCTTGCGGAAACAGTTCTCGAAGCATGCGGTTACGTTGCCGAACGAATCCAAGAACAAATGCGAGCATGGAACCGATAGCCTAGAGGTTCTTTGCTGTAAGATAAATTAAAGTATAATGAGGTCATGTCCCAAGGTTATAAAGGACTCACGCAAAGCGAGGCACAAAAAAGGCTTGCCCAATACGGTCCAAACCAAATAAAAGAGTCAAACAAAACAAGTCCTCTCAAAATTTTATTAAGACAAATTAGGGGCAACTTTATTATCTATCTATTAGTGATATCAGCGGTTATCTCCTTTGCTGTAGGAAAAAGTGAAACCATGTACACACTTTTTGCTGTGGTGATAGTTGTGGTGGTTTTTGGTTTTATTCAAGAATACAAAGCAGAGAAAGCTGTTGTGGCATTAAAGAATATGCTCACACAATTCACAACGGTTATCAGAGATGGGCGGGAGCAACAAGTGGAAAGTATAAGTTTGGTACCGGGCGACATTCTGCTCTTGAGAAATGGGGAAAAGGTTCCGGCCGATAGTGCAGTTCTTGAGCAAAAGTCGCTACTGGTTAACGAGTCTATTCTAACGGGAGAGTCAAAGGAGGTAGAAAAGGGTATTTGTGAAAATGCCGAAAAGTGTCGGGAGGAAAGTATGGTTTACATGGGATCCTTTATTGTAAGCGGACATTGCATAGCGCAAATACTTCATACCGGAATGAATACAAAATTTGGAAAAATCGCATCTCTAATCTCCGGCGCAGAAAAAGAACTTACTCTGCAAAAACAGGTTAACTCCATTGGAAAATATACGGTAGTGGTGGGAGTAATTGTATCTATTGCCACCGGAGCCTTAATGTTTACCAGAAACCCATCTACAGATTGGATAAATATTACCAACATTTTAATTCTGGTTGTAGCTCTGTCTGTATCATCTTTTCCGGAGGGGCTGCCTGTGGTATTAACTACAACTTTGGCGGTGGGAGCGGGAAGAATGGCCAAACAAAACGCCATAGTAAATAGAATGGGAGTTATTGAAACATTGGGAGAGACAACTGTTATATGTAGTGACAAAACAGGCACAATAACTACAGGACAGATGACAGTCAAACAGGTCTTTTGCGGCAATGATATTTTTGACATAAGCGGGGCTGGATTTGATACTAATGGAAAAATTGTCCCCAGAGATGGTACGCCTGGTCGCTCGAACTCCCCCGAGTTTCAGCAATTACTGCTTTGCTCTGTACTTTGCAACGATGCCAAGATAGAAAGGTTGGAAAACGGATCAACAGTAAAAGTCGTTGGCTCTCCCACAGAAGGATCGCTTTTGGTTTTAGCAGCCAAAGCTGGAGTGTATAAAGAGGATTTAAACGCTGATCGGATAGAAGATATTCCTTTTAGTTCGGAGCGGAAAATGATGTCGGTATTAGCTAGAGGAAACTTTGCAAACGTTAATACTGGTAACTTCTTCATTTACGCTAAAGGAGCCCCAGAGATTATTTTACAAAAAAGCACTCTCCTGGCAAAAGACGGTAAAGAAATCCCTCTCACAGAGTCGAACAAGAATATTATAAAAACGCTGGTTAACGAAATGTCGCGCGGATCATATAGAACGCTGGCGCTAGCTTATAAAAAAGTCGACAATGTGGTTTCACAAAACATGGCCTACCAGGAAAATGAACTGGTATTTTTGGGAGTTTTAGCCTTGGAGGACCCCCCACGAGAAGAGGTAGGGAAAGCCATAGAAACGGCCAGAGTAGCGGGAATAGACGTAAAAATGATAACCGGCGACAATGTTGAAACAGCCGTATCTATAGGAAAGCAGGTTGGTTTGACTGGACGCGCGCTGGAAGGTATGGAAATTGATGACTTAAGTGACGCAGAACTTGCGCGCGCGGTAGAGTCGGTGGCAATTTTTGCGCGGGTGCGTCCGGAACATAAGATTAGAATCGTTAGAGCGCTAAAACAATTGGGGCACATCGTGGCTATGACGGGTGATGGCGTTAACGACGCACCCGCGCTAAAAGAGTCGCACGTGGGAATTGCTATGGGAAAAAATGGCACAGACGTATCCCGCGCCGCTGCAGACATAACGCTAAAAGACGACAATTTTGCCACAATAATCTCTGCCATTAAAGAGGGCCGATCAGTTTTTAATAACATTCAAAAGTTCGTGGCCTTCCAATTAGCCTGCAATTTTGCAGAACTCGTAATCTTATTTATTGGCGTGATTCTTTCCCCTATCTTTGGTTGGCAAGTACCAATAATGACAGCCATTCAAATTCTGTTTATGAACCTGGTAACCGACAGCATACCTGCCATAACGTTAGGTTTTAACCCCACCTCGCCCGATATAATGCTCGCCAAACCACATGACGCAAAGAGTATTCTAAACAAATTCACTGTAGGAACAATTGTCTTTGCCGGAATTCTGATGTCAATCTTTGCTCTAACAGCTAATTACTTTAGCTTTAATCATTGGAAACAAACCGCAGTGGAAGCCACAACTACAGTAACCGCGGCACTTATATGCGTGGAGGTAGTTACTGCATTTACATTTAGGTCGTTTAGAAAACCTGTGTTAAGCCGTTCACCTTTTGTCAACATGCCCTTGGTTTGGGCTGGTATCGGATCCGTTATTGCTACACTTTTAATAATCTACACACCCCTTTCAGGATTTTTTGAAACTGCACCCATAGGTATTAAAAATTGGCTTATGATAGCAGGATTTTGTTTGGGAATTTCTGTTATTTACGACTTGGCAAAAATGTTTAAACCTCAAACTCAACATGCTTAGACAAGTGACTCCGGTACAGGGTTTTCAGTGGATATGTAATCTTTGATGGCAAGAGCAACGCTAACCCTTCTATCCCCCGCGTTAAAAATTATCCGATCATTTTTCTCAACTTCGTGATCTATATAAGTTTGCAGACCAAATAAACTTCCAAAGGGCGGAACCCCGCCCACCAACACACCGCCTGTAATATCTCCAACCTCTTTTTCCGTGGCAAACCGCAGATCTTTAGCGTCAAACATTTTTTTAACTTTTTTGCTATCGAATTTTGCATCTCCCGGCACCACCAACATCACAAACTTCTCTACTCCACCACGTAGATAGAGCTTAACCACTAGAGCCTTGGCTCCCTGTTTTAAAGTATATCCCGACCTAATCTTAGACGCCTCCTCGCTGGTACGTACCGACTCGTGTTCAAAACAGTCGTATTTAATCTGTCGGCTTTCCAATAAATCTCGTATTTTCTGGACAACCAGATGACATTCCATAAATTCCTACCAACCACGAAGTTTAACATAATCCCTCATCATATCGGTAAACATTTTACGGGTGAGAACGACTTTTTCTCCATCCACCTTGATTTCATAATCGATAATCTTACTAGGAAGAGTGTTCTCACTTAATTTATGCCCGAGCTTTTTATTTATTTTGTACTCAGTATCAAATACTTTTTCACCCACTTTGTTTAATTCAACCAAAGATTTTTTCCAGCCAAAAAAAGCAGAAATTATTTGGGACCAAATATCCAAGTCGTACAAAAATTCCGCGAACATACAGGTCCCTAGAGAATCTATTAAGGCGGACCGGTTTTGTTGCTTTATGACATTTTGCGCCTTGCCTTTGATAGAAAAGCGCACTTTTGGCTCGGCCGTATCTTCCGCTACGGTCCAACCTTTGCAATGATCACCGCCGGTGGGAGACGTAGCATAACTAACAGCCATCCCTATTGCCGATCTGGGATCCCAAGCGGGCAATTCCAACCCTTTTGAGTGCGCTACCAGTTCTGAACCAAAACCAAAATGTTTTGCTGCAACTACAACACCGTCAGCTAAGTATTTACCCACTCCTTTACGCAAGGCAGTCTCTTCAATCAGTTTATACATTTTATCGGGAGACCATTTATCTCTTACTAACCCTACGTCAATACACTCCTTATACCAGGCAAGAACTCCTCCGGTGCTTATAGTATCCAAGCTAAAGCTGTCACATAGGTGATTACACTTTATAACAACCCCCATGTCAAAGTTGTCACAATTTGCGCCAAGTGCCCAAATAGTTTCGTATTCAGGACCTTTTACTTCCTGCAACTTTTGATCCTTCACAATTCTGGTGCAGGCAAGTGGGCAACTCCAGCATGCCTCTTTCTTTACTCCAAACTTTTTGAGTGTGTCACCGCTTAAGCCAATGATGTCCTTTCCCGACACAAAATTGTTCCGATAATTACTCGCCGGATAGGTTTGAACCAAGTTTGACCATTCCGTGAAGGCAGATGTGGCGTAATCGGGTTTTTTCTTGTCATTCTCCAGCTTTTTTGAAAACAACTCTCTGATTATTTTCCGCACCTTCTGAGGATTTTCAGATATTTCAAGATTATTGCCTCCTACTACAACAATGGCCTTTATCTTCTTAAACCCAAAGTGCCAACCTGTACCGGTTCTGC
Source organism: Patescibacteria group bacterium (assembly GCA_041658075.1). Lineage (GTDB taxonomy): Bacteria > Patescibacteriota > WWE3 > UBA101185 > UBA10185 > JBBAAW01. Next base: position 84,338 of record JBBAAW010000001.1, on the reverse strand, counting down.
CCGCAGCTCTTTTATCGAACATTAAAGAGGAAAATTTCACTAAATTTTCTCCTCCCTGCCCTATTGCAGCTATCGACACTTTTCTGTCTTTGAATTTCTTCTGCAGAATTTCCTGTGTTTCGAGCACTGTTTTTCCCATTAAGTCCTTTGCATCCTTAAACGCAACCTTACTGTCTTCAACAACCAGATAGTGCCAAGTATTTGAACGACCCGACATTTCCAAAACAGAAATACCGGAATGTTTAAGAAACGCCCCAAACATTCCTCCAAAAGAAGAGGCGGTGTAATAGTTTGTTAAAGGAGAAGATGTAACTACAAAACTTCTACTTGAGGAAGGAAACATTGTTCCTGTAAGTAGCCCTGGAACTATAAAAACCGAGTTATCAGGATCTTCCGCTTTTTTGGGGCTTTTGGAATATAAGTATGCCCCCAGCCCTCTTCCGCCTAAATAGGTTTTTATGATCTTCTTATCGATCGAGGCTAATTTATAACTTTTGTCACTAAGGTTAATTTTAAGAATATTTGCCATCGACATGTATTTTATCAGAACAGACAGATAATCCAATAAGTCGGCTGGTTAGAAATTTTAGAGTAACCGCTAATACCAATAGAACGACAAGATATAAAAAGGTAGCTAGTGAGGCAGGAAACCGATTGTATAAAAAGTCGTAGCGACTTATTAAAGGCCAGTGAACTAGATATATTTCGTAAGAATAAGCACCCAACAAAGTCAAGAAACGGGAGTAATAACTTTTAAGAAAAAATACTATCAGCAAACTTAACGGTTAATAATATCGGGCGTGAAGCAACTGTCGGAATAGTTAATCGCTGTCTTAACAAAATCGCTAAAAGCATTCCAAAAGGAAAAGCCATGTAATGCAGTTTGTAAAGTTTAAGCACGTCCACAACTACAGGCAGTTTTAAATCGACTAAAATACAACCTAAAAGGAGCATCAAAATCGCTGATAAAAACGGCTGCCGTTTGGAGAATATCAAAGGAAAAAGTAAGTAATAAAACAGTATGGCGGTAAAATACCAAAGCGGCGAATCTATGTCCAAAAAAACATCTGCTCTGGGAAACCACCCCAAGAAACTATCTAAAACGGTCTTGAATCCATAATGTCGACCTAAAACAAGAAAGTCCAAAATAAGTAACGGACCCAAAACTACCCACATAGGAATAAAAATCTTTTTAAGTCGTTTAAAGTAAAATTCCTTAAGACTTATGCTAGATTTTAAAGCAGAAGTCGTAAAACCAAAACCGGAAAGAAGAAGAAAAACGTTTACCCCAATACCGCCAGCCACAGAAAGTGGGTATAAAAAAGTGTGGTCTGAGGTTAGAAAATACCCAACGTGACTAAAAATCACCATGAGAATTGCTACACCCTTTAGCCCGTTGGTAAGAGTCGTGCTGAATCCGCCTCCTTTGACACTTTTTTTAATGGTAAGAACAACCACTAATAATAACAGCACAATGAAGAAAATGGTCTGGGATGACAGTTCAATCTGCATTAATTACTTTTCCCCAAAACATATAGCCCTCGCCGGACGGATGAAAATGATCGGAAGCGTAGTAACTTAGATTTTCTGAAAACGGCTGGCGTGACGGTATATACAGGTCGATTAGTTTAATCCGATCGTTGTGCCCAAGCTCCTCAATGACTTTATTAAATTGTTTGGTTCTTGCGTCCAATATATTGCTAAACGGAAAGGGTATAACGTCGGAAGCTCCAAGGTATGGAAGGTTGATTAAAATTATCTGTGCGCTTGTTTTGGTTAGTAGCTCGTCGAAGGTATAAGACAAACGATTTTTATAATCCGTCACCCTAACTTTATTATGAATGTCGTTTATCCCTATTAACAAAGTTACATGATCGGGTTTCTCATTGATGGCAACGGCTAACTGATCAACAATAAGATCCTCACTGGTTGCCCCGGGTTGAGCTAGATTAACAACATCTACTCTGCCAAACTGTTTAGAAAGATTTAATGCCATTTGGTAAACAAGGGTCAACTTTATATCATCGCTACCAACTCCCGCTGTTAGACTGTCACCCAATGCTACATACTTAACAATGCCTTCTTTTTGAGGATTCACTAGCGTAAAAATATTTTGATTAAATGGACTTTGCAAGTTTTTCTCTCCGATGTTGTTGTAAAAATTTGCGTAAGTGAGAACCAAGTAACCGCCGGCTAAAACTATTGATACGATTAAAAATACGGCAAGTTTTCTTATCACTTTTCAATTATACAATGGTCGGGGTGCGCGGGCTCGAACCGCGGGCCTCCAGTACCCCATACTGGCGCGCTACCAACTGCGCCACACCCCGCGTGACCTTTCGTCATGACAAGACCGTAATGACGAAGGTTATTATACTACGAAACTAGCCTTGCCAAAGTCGTTCAAATAATGTAGCCTGTCAACATGGAAAACGGTGTAATTCAAAAGCGACTTAAAATTTTGGACGACCTAATACACGAGATCAACAAACTTAAAGGCGACTTAGAAGATGCGCTCATGGATGATCCCAATTACAGTAAAATGTTGGAAGAGGACGAAGAAACTAAAAAGAGCCGAAAAGAAAAAAAGGATAAAATAACGAGCACGGCGGTGATTAAAGGTTATCAGGAGGAAATTAAAGAAAAGATGCAAGAGATTAAGGATAACCGTGAAATTCTCTCACAGGAATTGGTTGACTATTATAAGGATAACGGTACATTAGAGATAGTTGACGCCGACGGAAATGTAAAAAGAATGAAGTTTTCCGTTAAGCTGGTTAGTTAACGGGGGCGTCATGACGGAAAGATTATGGCACTAAAAAAGAAGAAGCGCGATGCGCAAAAGAGAAAAGACATAAGGCGAAGAACCCAAAAGCGCAAGCGCGTAACGGGTTAGATAGTCCTCTATAACTTTGGCAGTCCCGTGAGGTTTGGGTTTATTTCCAAGGCTTTATTGAAATACTCTTTTGCTTTTTCCTTGTTCCCCTGCTTAAGCTCAATCTGACCTAGTTTTTCCACAGCCTGATAAAGGTTGTTATTTATCTGATACGACTCCAGCAAATATTTCTTGGCGTTTTCGTAGTCGCCCATTAACATATAAGTATAACCTAGATTATGAATAGCATCGTAGTAATTAGGTGCGATTTGTATGGCCGTTTTAAAGCTTGCTATAGCCATTTCCCAATTTTGTTCGTTGGAGTAAACATCTCCTAGATTGTTGTAAACACGGTAGCTAATAGGCGCGGTTTTTTGCGTGGCCGTCCACAGGGTTTTGCTGGATTTAAAGTCACCTGCTCTAATAAACAAACGCACCGAATACAAAAGAAGGAGCGTTACTAAAATGTAATTAGCTAAATTCTTAATAGTATACCTATAGTCAACTTTAATAATTATGAGCGACAAAATCATGGCAAAAAGGGCGGAGCCAAGATAAAGATAGCGTTCTGCAACAAACCAAGCCACTTGTACGGGACTGAATGTAGGGGCAACGGAGGCCGCTATTGCCAAAACAAGACCCGCATATTTTGACTTTTTGTAGATCAGATACACGATCAAGAACATTAATAGTGCGGACACAGCGATCATGTAAACGTACATATCCGTAGTCAAATCTTCCTCATGAAAGAAACTTAACCGATTGGGAAAAATATATAACTCTACTGTCTTGTAAATTGTGTAAGGCAAACGCTTTATTAAGGGCGTAGAATCGGAAGAACTGTAATAGTCTAAAACAAGTCCGGTTACACGTTTTGAGTATTGACCGCCTATCCAAACCAACCAAAAAACCGCCAGACACAAAAGATAAATAGCATAGCTCCACCGATCTTTTAATAAAAGGATAAAATTTCCGGCTTTCCGCAAGTTTAATAAGTTTAATATTGGTGAAACGGTAAAAAGGTCCAAAGAGAAAATAATGAATGGGACCGTTAACATCCACGGAGTCTGCATAAGAATAAGCGCGATTAAATAGATAAAAACCGACAGAGCGAGAAATCGCCAATTTTTTGTCGACCGGTAAATGAAATAAAGGTTAATACAAAGTAGTGAAAAAAAGGTGATAAACATATACACCATGCCGGATATCCAAAAAAGGGCCTCGCTTCCGGTTGGGAGCACAGAAAATATTAGAGACGCGTATAAGGCAGGCCTTCTACCAAATAAGATATAAGTTAGAAGCAAAACCAAAAAGGCGTTTAGAATGTGGACTAACAGAGCAGTTAAATGAAATGGCAACGGAACTACGCCAAAAACGTTAATCAAGGCGGAGGCATATGAAGAAGTAAAGTTTAGCGACTTTACAACATTAGGAAAGTCTCGCAAACGTTGATTTTGAACTATGGATGATATGTCGTCAGCAGAAACAAACTGCCCACCCAAACTATTGGCATAAGCAATGGTTGCAATTACTACGATGAGCAAAAGAATTGTCCAATTGAGTCGATAAAAATTAATAATGTCTTTAAAATTATTTAGCGGTGCTTTTTGGGGTTCTATCTTCTTAAGAACTTTCTTAACCTTTTTCATTAAACGAGTATATCTCCCGCCGCAACGTTCGTCACGTACCATGGGTGAGCAAGCGACCACCTATGCTCTGTTATTTCATAGTATAATAGCTTCGGAATAATAGCCCCACCAAAACGAGGAGGGTTAGCCAAGTGGTTACGGCAACGGTTTGCTAAACCGTCGCGGTGTCAAAGCTGCGCGTGGGTTCGAATCCCACACCCTCCGCCATGTATCAAAACAAGACACCCAGATTAAGCGCATCAGTTCCAAAGTGAAGATAATTTTATGCTTGATTGAAATTTGTGACTATAGTTACTTTGTTGTTTAAAGATGAGAAAACTTTTTCTAAATCAGTACCTTTTACCTGAATTGTTTTAGATGGGTATACAGGGCTGAAAAGAAACCACTCTTGTTTGTAGATGTTAGGGTCAACATAAATATCTACTTGTTCAGAGAATCCAAAAGGATATGCACACCCGGGTTCTGCCCCAAAATATTCTTTTAATTCTTCAGGAAGTGCTAAGCGAATTTTTTTAACTCCAAGAGTGTTTTTTATTCTTTCCAAGTCAACTCTTTTACCCTGCAAAGTAACATAAACTATGAAACCTAATTCAGATTTCAAAACCATACATTTACCTTCAGCACCTATAAAACCCGCCTCTCTTTGTACTGCCTGTAAATCTTCGTATGTTAAAGCCACTCTATGTTCAAACAGCTTATAATCTGCGTTATTCGTATTCAAGTTGTTTATTAGGTTCTTACAACACTGTTCTTGGTCTACCATGTCAATTATTTTAGCAAAACAGTGCAGTATTTACTATAATCCGAAAAGAAAGTTCCAAGTACGTCCCACACCCTCCGCCATTTTGACAGCGTACGTTTATAGTGTACACTTCCTGTGAATTCTACCAGCTATCTTTGTGATATAATCCATGTAATCTCTAAACAGGAGGAGTGCTGTGCATATCTTAACGTTTTCCCACGTGATGGAACATCTCCATCGCCTTTTGCACACATTGAAGGGAGGCTGCTCCTGCGGGTGTACCCGGTGTGACATAGGAGCGCACTGCGGAATCGCAACCAACGGGTGTGCGGTGTGACTGATAAAAGGTCGGCAACGGGGAGCTGCGATTACTGTCAAAAGATCATTTATTTGATAGCCCGCACTCCCCAGTTCCTCCTCAAATTTGACCAACTCTTTAATCGTACCAATTGTTCTTATGATATAATTCGCACAATCTCTTATCAGGAGGTGCTGTAATGAGACGTCGTAGTCGAAGTCGAGTGCGTTCCGGAAAAACGACCGCAACAGCGGTCGTTCACACTTTCACCCACCTAAGTGGAGTGCACGGCTCCTGCAATTGCGGTTGCGATGGGTGCAACAGAGGTGTTCATTGCGGGGGCACGCTGTGCAAGGGAGGGTGGGGCGACTAGTTTCAGCTAGACGCTCTCGCAGGCGGGCGGGGACTGAGATACGTCATACACAGACGTTTGACAATCTCAGCCCCCAGTTCATTTCAATGTGAAAAAACTAACAAGTTTCTCTAACCGCGTAGGTTTTACGACCTGAGGATTCAAAATATACTCGCATCATGAGTTCGCCTAATAACCCAGTCATAACCAATTGAACACCTACAACTAACATTAAAACTGAAGCGATAAGCAGAGGCCTGTTACTAATACTCTGACCTAAGATTTTTAAAACAAACAGATACAACATACCCATACCGCCAAAGCCTGAAATAATCGCCCCAGTAAACCCAAAAAGCCTTCCCGGCATCATGCTAAAAGGCTTTCTGGCAAATTTAAGCATAAAGGCCAGAGTTATAATGTCCAACAAAACCTGAACAGTTCGTTTACTACCCTTGTAGGCTGAAACACCAAAATCGCGATCTTTAAACTCCACATCAAACTCAATCATTTTGGCATGGTAAACGGTTAAGTAATCCGGAATAAATCTGTGCATGTCGCCATAAAACTTTATATTGTCCACTAAAACGCGGGCAAAACCCTTCATTCCGGAACCCCGATCCTGCATGGAAACACCTGAAACTTTGCTGATAATCTTGTTGGCCATGCCGCTTTTTGCTTTTTTCTCCCCGCCCCAACGGTTCTTTCGATTAGTATTAACAAAGTCGTAGCCTTGTTCTAAAAGCTCCACCACTTTAGACAAATTTTCAAGCGGAATTTCCAAATCCGCAGAAACCGTTAGAACAAAGTCTCCATCCGAGGCGTCAAAACCCGCTTGATAGCCACAACTCTGTCCAAAATTTCCCATCAGTCGTACGCCTTTTATTGTTAACTCTTTTTGGGCGTAATTGCTGATTATTTTCCAAGTGCCATCTTTGCTACCGTCGTCTACTGCAATAATCTGGCTATTATATTTTGACAAAATTGAGTCGTTCTTAACCAGAGCTAAAAGCCCATCCAAAGTACGATTTATATTTTTTTCCTCGTTGTAACAAGGAATAACAATTGAAATTTTTTTAGCGTTCAGTTCTTCGTTCATAGACCTATTTTCCAAAAACCTCTTCCCAATAGTTATATTTCCCAAGTATCCTATTCTTAAACCAGCTGATATCCTTTTCCAATCCTTCTTCTAGTGTAGTATCCGACGCGTATCCTAATACTCTTTTTATCTTTTCAATATTTGCGGAAGTTTTTTCTTGATCGCCAGTTCTCTTTGGCAATCTTTTTATCTTTAGTGGCTTATTCACAATTTCTTGAGCAATGCGCATAGCATCACCTGTTGTGTTAGTTTTATCAGTCCCCAAATTGAAGATTTCACCACAACATTTTTTATATTTATCAAGCCCAAGTATAAAACCATCAATTATATCGGAAATATAAGTATAACTTCTAATATGCTTTTCGCTGCCCTCATAAAGAGGGACCTCCCTACCTTCCAACAAAGCCATAATCAATCTTGGATAAAATTTATCGGGTCTTTCTCTTTCTCCATACACAGAAAACAATCTAAATGAACAAGCAGGGAAACCTTCCTCACGGCTATATGATAAAGCAAGTTGCTCCGCGGCAAGTTTAGTAACACCATAATAAGAGGTGGGTTTTGGATCCGCGTTTTCTGCGTCAGTCGCAAAAGCACCATAAACCGAGGAGGTAGAGATATTAAAAAAGCATTTTAAATTCGGCGACTTCCTAAAATGCTGAAGAAGTTTAAAGGTAGCCAGTTCGTTGTTATTTAAATACTCTTCGTAAGGTATTTTATCTGAAATCCCAGGCGTGGCGGCAAGATGAAATACAAAATCAATGTCTTTACAAATATCGGTTAAATCGCTGGTTAATATATCGCGCTTGTATATTTTTACACCTTTAGACTCTAAATCTTTTGCATTAAGTTCTTTGAGAAAGACGGGGTAGTAATCCGAGAATTTATCTACACCAATAACTTCATGTCCCAAACTTGTAAGTCTCTCGGATAGATGGGAACCGATAAACCCGGCACACCCAGTAACCATTATTTTCATGGGGCAATTATAACATGCACAAAGCAATAACAGCTTGGTCATCGAAGTGAAGAGAACCAAACCTATAAAATCCTCGCTTACCGTCTCATGCTCGTGCTACAATCTACTTATGCTAATCAAGACTTTAACTACCCACCTAAAGAATACAGCAACCTGTTTCCAGAGTTTATTGCTAAAGGTTTAGAAATTGTAGGGATAGACAACCCAACAGCAGCCGACGGTACCTCAACAGACTATATTCTCTATAAAGGGCTGAAACTCATCGATTCTTTTACCCTACAAACTGTTCTTACTGACCGGTTTCCTACTTTCTGTACATTTGAAATAGGCGACCTTGTTTCCGAAACGTTAACTATTTCTGTGTAATCCCCAAAAGCAAAGCCTGAGCAGCCTGAGTAGTTATGTTTAACTCCCAAAGCGGAGCTCTTTTAATTATTAACTGGCTTACTGAATCACAGGTAGCATCAATCACATTTATGCTCCCAAATCTATTATTCTTGCTGGAGTTAGCAATATTTATAATGGTGGCTTTGGCCAAGTCGCGCTGAATTTCAGCATAAACATAGCCTAAATCTTCAAGCTCATTAGCACCTAAAATTATAGCGGTATCAAAATCAAAACCCGTATCAAGTTTGGCTCGAACCTTTAAAGCGGGGTCAAAATCTTTACTCACAGGCGCAAGTTTTACCTTTAAAGTTTCCCCTTCCGGCTCATACCAGGCTTTAGCGTCGTGCTCCCCTGAATAGTCAATAGAAACCGTAAGTTGTCTTTGAGCAAAAGTAGTTATAATGTCCGACTCTTTAAGAATATTTACAAAAAGATCTTTACAGCTTTCCGGCATGCTTCCCGGATACAAAATTTTTGAGTTCTTGTCTAAACTCTTTAGCATGATATGCACAGCAACACCGGCACAGAAGGCATCAACACCCGCACCTTTAGCTGGAATGATCGCAATATTCTCCGCACTGTGAAGTACGTTTGTTAATTGTTCATTTGTTTGTAGATCTATTTGCATAGCAAAAACCTTTGCATATTTAATTAGTTAGACAGGGAGAAATTTTATAACAACGGTGTATTTTACAATAAAAGACCTATAGTGTCAAACCCGGCAGAAGACAATAACGTTGTCTGAGTTGGTACGACCGGCAATAATCACGGATTTTACATTGCTAAAGAAGCCTTCTAAAGAGTCAATAAACTGATTAACCTGCTCCTGATGATGTTCTAAATATACTCGGTTAAAAACCACTAAACCACCTGGTATCACTAAATTCTTAACTCCGGCAAAAAAATTCCCGCTGGTACCTAAATCAGGGTACTTTTGACCACAATAAATATCTACAATTACTGCTTGAAAGCTTTGTTGGGGAATTCCATACTCTTCCGGCACGGAAATCACCTTTAAAGCGTCGGCCACAATAATTCTGTGATTTGGGATCTCATCCAACGTAAAATACTTTTTAGCCACGTCCACCATAACTTTGTCAATTTCCACGCTGGTAAGATGAACTCCCGGAAATTTTTTTGTTAATAAATGCTGCATGGAACCACCACCCAAACCTAAAACCATAACCTTCTTTAAATCGGGCGCTTGATCGTGTAGGTTTTCCACCAACCGCCCCCAGACCTGTCTACTGGCATTAGGAGAATCCCAACTCACTGACTGTATTATCCCGTCTACATATAATCTTCTTGTGGAACCAATTTCTACTACACTAATTTTTCCATTAAATTCTGAGTCGACCTCGTATACGGTTTTTGGCATTTTAATGCCGTCAAAGATAGTCATTTGTCCTTATATTACTATTTTGGCTTAATTATCTCAAGACCATTTAGGTACGGACGCAAGATTCTTGGCACTACTACGCTTCCATCCTGTTGCTGATAGTTTTCCAGTATTGCTACTAGAGTTCTACCCACCGCACAGCCCGTGTCGTTAACATTATGAACAAAGTCGGTTTCCCCCTGGCGGGTCTTAAACTTTGTGTTGTATCTACGGGCTTGATAGTCCTTAGCGTTAGTATCAGTTCCAAGCTCTATATACTCTTTACTAAACGGCAGCCAAGCTTCAAAGTCGTATTGTTTAGAAGTGGCAAAGTAACCCGCATCACCCGAGCATTTTAAGATAACATGATACGGAATCTCCAACGACTGCAAAAACCATTCATTAATGGATAACAAATACGCGTGCATCTTTTCCGACTCGTTTGGGTGACAAATTAAGTCCATCTCTAACTTGTCAAACTGGTGGACGCGCTTAATACCACGCACATCCTTACCCCAAGAACCAACTTCCGTTCTAAAACATGTAGTAACGGCAAAAAACTTTTGGGGCAAGTCTTTTTCCAGTACGGTTTTCCCCATATAGTAGGCAAAAAGCGATGGCTCTGACGATCCTACCAAATATAAATCCGTTTGTTCTTCCAAACCTTTTTTGTCGACCCGATAAACCTGTTCTTCATCACCCGGAAAATGGGAGCTTCCAAAAAGGGCTTCTTTGCGCACCATCAGCGGTACTACCATGGGAATAAACCCCTCCGCGAGGAGCTTAGCCTTTAAGTGCTCAAAAAGAGCATACTGCAAAAGTGAGGCTTCATTTTTTAAATATACAAATCGACTCCCGGAAACAATAGCGCTTTGTTTGTTGTCAATAATATCCAGCGACTCGCCCAGATCTAAATGATCCTTACCCTCAAAAGCTAACTTTGGCATCCATTCTTTAGAAAAGTCTTTTTTACCCAGCTCATCTTTAGCAAAGTAACTCCGATCCGGCGACCACGCTTTTACCTCCACATTGCCATCTTCGTCTTTTCCCGCAGGAACACTCTCATCGAGCATGTTGGGAAACCAATCTATGTGCCACTGCCATTTCTTATTAAGTTCCTCCAAGTCGACCTCCAAAACCTTTATTTGCTCTTTAGTTTTTTTGACTTCTTCAATGGCTTCCGGCGAGGGCTTGCCCGTAGCATCCGACAACTTATTTCTCAACGCACGCAACCCTTCGATTTCCGTCATCACGTATCGTTTCTTCTCGTCGACTCTTAAAAAGTCGTCCACCTCAAACTGTGGGCCCGCCAATCCACGATTCTTTATATTCTCTTTAACTTTCTCTGAATTTTCCCTTATGAATTTAATGTCTAACATACCCTAATTATAGACCCAACAACTCGTGGTTGTCCTGCATAGTTTTTAGCGTGATCGTCACAAAGTCATTTACAGGAATGCCTAACTTCTGTTCACATTGCGTTATCTGATCCCTGTTTACGGCCTTGGCAAAGTCTTTTTTGGCAAACTTTTTAACTACGCTTTCCACTGTAACTTCTTCTAGCTTTTTGGACGGCATCATTAGCGCCACAGCCACCATAAAGCCAGTAAGCTCATCTAAACACTCCAAAGTCCATTCTAGTAAAGTTTGGGGCTCTCGCAGTCCAGTTGTCCTATTGTTGTGCGACTTAAAAACATTAAGCGCTTCTTCCGGCAAATCTCGGTCTTTTACCCAATTCAGTAGAGTTCTTGTGTGATTCAACTCATCTTTAGCGGTAACTTCCCAATCTGCGTCATGTAGTATACCTACAATTTCCCATTCTTCCCTACTCAAATTTCCCATATCAGAAAAATTTGCCGGGATCCCTTTTTCCTTGAAGTAGTCATAAAATACGGCTAAAACCTTACCCACTGAGTAGCAGTGCCTACGCAAATTCACATTTTGCATATGCTCATGCAATAAATCTAAAGCGTTTTGTTTTGTAAACATATTTTCCTTTCTACTAATTTTTAGGTCTTAAAGTTGGAAAACTTAATACGTCTTTAATAGCCCATGTATCGGTTAAGAACATAACCATTCTGTCTATACCAAAACCAATTCCCCCAAGCGGTGGACACCCATACTCCAATGCTTCAATAAAATCTTCATCCAATAACATAGCCTCGGTGTCGCCATCCTTCATGTTTTTTTGCTCTTTTTCAAAACGTGCTCTTTGCTCAGGACCAGAGGCAATCTCCGTCCAACCATCAAAAATCTCTACACCGCCGATATACCCTTCAAATCTTTCTGCCCTTGTTGATTTTGATCTGTGAATTCGGGAAAGTGGGCTTACTCCCAAAGGGTAATCAATCACCCACGTTGGATTAACGAGTTTAGGGGTAATATCATGATCATAAATTGCAAAAAGAGCTTTATCCTTACTCCAAGTTCCCCTCACAGATACATTGAATTTTTTCTGAAGAGCTTTAGCCTCTTCATCCGATGCACTAATCCAGTCTATACCCAAATAATCCATTAAAGCTTGATCTACGGTAATCCTTGGCCAATTACCAGAAACATCTACTTCCACACCTTTTACAGTAAGTTTTAAAGAGCCGTGAATCTTTTGGACTAAATGCTTTAACAGGGCCTCGGCCAAGTCCATAACCCTGTTGTAGTCAGAATAAGCTTCATACCACTCAAGCATAGTAAATTCGGGAAAATGGGTATGGTCGATGCCTTCGTTTCTAAAGTTACGGGCTATCTCAAAGATCTTTTCATAACCGCCAACAATAAGTCTTTTTAAGTACAATTCCGGAGCAACTCTTAAATAAAAATCACTATCTAAAGAATTGAAGTGGGTAACAAAAGGTTTGGCGTTAGTTCCACCGTAAAGAGGTTGAAGTATCGGTGTTTCAACCTCCAAAAACCCCTCCTTCCAAAGAAAAGTCCTAGTCTCTTGAACGATTGTCCATCTCTTGTCAAGCACTTCACGCGAACCCCTGTTTACCAAAAAATCCAGATATCTTAGTCGATATCTTTCTTCTACATCTTTTAAACCTTCCCAATCACTGGGTATGGGACGCAAGGATTTACTTAAAAATCTTAGTTCTGTTACTTCAACGGATTTCTCACCGCTTACACTCTTTATAACATTTCCCAAAACAGAGACAAAATCACCAACATCAATTAAACCCAAGTCTATGTATCCGAGTAAATTATTCTTGTAATCGGCGCTTATCAAATTGTCAGATTTTACGATAAGCTGGATTCTTCCCGAGTAATCCTCGATGTCAATAAAAGATACCTTACCGTGAGCTCTTAATGATCGAATTCTTCCTGCAACAGAGACTTTCCTTCCAACAAGAGAGTCAAAATCAGTACAAACTTCCCCAATTTTTTGAAAACGAAAATTAAAGGGGGGATAGGGATCCACACCCAACTCAATAAGCCCACGCAACTTTTCCAATTTGGCTTCACGCAATTCTCTTAGTGATGACATGTGCCGATTTTAGCTTACAGAAAGGATTGTGTAAACGAGCTTGCCTATGGGAGCTTCTATCTCCACCTTGTCGCCAACTTTTTTACCCATTAAAGCCTTACCAAGTGGTGACTCGTGAGAAATCTTTTTTTCTTTAGGGTCAGCTTCCGGTCCGCCAACCAAACAAAATTCTTCTTCCACCCCGTCTACATGAACTCTAATTTTGCAACCCACAGAAATCACTCCTTTTACAGGCGCGCCGCTAGAAACCACCGCGTTTTTTACAATCTCTTCCAGCTCAGCAATTCGACCTTCTATAAAAGCTTGCTCGTCTCTGGCAGAAACGTAGGCTGCGTTTTCAGAAAGGTCGCCCATGTCCCGTGCAATGGAAATTTTTTGCACCACTTCCGGTCGCTTAACGTCTATTAAATTTTTTAGCTCTTTTTTGAGCTCTGCAAGCCCTTCTTTGGTTAGAATGATGTTAACATTAACATCCTTGATAGAACGGTTCATTTTGACTCCTTTTGACAGTTGTCTGCATCCTGCAGACTAAAAAACCCGCCGACTTGGGGGGTTCCAAGTAGTACACTACCATATTGTCAGAGGAGTGTCAAAAATATTGCAAGCAAGTGTATAATAAAAATCAATGCATATTAAACGCTTAAAGCACCACATACTTCCGCATCCAATACATAAGAAAAGAGCCACGCTACTGCAAAGTAAAGCCGTTTTGTTGTATTCGTTAACCCTTTTGACTTTTTTCACTTTCTTTAAGGAAATTCCCGCCGTTTTGCCGGGTGTATTAAGTTATGCCAGCAATATAAATATTAGCGACTTATTAAAATACACCAATAATAAAAGATCGACTGCTGGTGTGAGTGGGTTAACAATAAATTCCAAGCTTACTACTGCCGCCCAAAAAAAAGCCGAGTATATGTTTAAACATAATTATTGGGCGCATGTTGCCCCGGATGGAACAGATCCGTGGAGTTTTATTGTGGGACAAGATTACGACTACTTGTACGCAGGAGAGAATTTGGCTAAGAACTTTGGCGCATCAAAGGATGTGGTGGATGCGTGGTATAAATCGCCGTCACATAGGGAAAATTTAATTAGCGATAAATACACCGATGTTGGGTTTGCGGTAATCAATGGCGTTTTGGACGACTACGAAACTACTTTAGTAATACAGATGTTTGGAAAAACCCGTGGCGCGCCCGCACAAGTGGCGGTTAAGGGTGCCGACCAAAACGCCGTAACACGCCCTGCTACAGCACCAACCGTCAATACTACACCTACGGAAAAAACTGCCCCCGCCATCCAAGTGCCGCCGCAGCCATCGCCCCATGGGGTCAACGTATATTCCACTACCAAAACATTTTTAGTGAGCTTCGCATCGCTCGTTTTTATTTTATTTGCTTTAGATATGTGGTACTCAAGAAAACATGCTATCTTAAAATTTACAGGTCATTCTTTTGCCCATATGCTCTTTTTAATTTTTGCTATTAGTGCGGTTTATTTTTCCTTGGGACCCGGAAGGATAATTTAGATGGATAGAAGCTCGCATTTATATCATTATTTAATTTTGGCTTTTGGGCTTTTGTCTAGCTTTTTCTTTTTCCTATACTTTTACCAAAATCCCACTTATCAAATGGTAAGCGCTTTTTTCGGCTGTGTTTTTTATAGCTCTTGGGGTATAATTCACGGGCTTTTAGAGCAAAGACTCAACAGGCATGTGATGTTTGAGTACATTTCACTCTCGCTTTTTGTCTTTGCCATGCTTTTTGTCAGTATATCATTGATATGAAAATTATTGTTGTTATACCAACCTATAACGAGGTAGAAAATATCAAAAAAGTCATACCTGCTATCTTGGAGGCATTTGTCAAAATACCCCACCACGAGTGTCATATTTTAGTGGTCGACGGAAACTCACCAGACAGGACTGGTGAGGCGGTAAAAGAATTGTCGCAAAAACACCCCAATGTCCATCTGTTAATGGAAAAAGAAAAATCCGGACTGGGCGGAGCTTATATTTACGCCTTTAAATACGCCCTGCAAAATCTGTACCCAGATGTCGTAATAGAAATGGACGCCGACTTTCAGCACAATCCCAACGATATTCCCCGCTTTGTAGAAAAAATAGAGCAGGGTTACGACTATGTAATAGGATCCCGCTTTACCAAGGGTGGTTCTATCCCCAAAGAATGGGGTTTAAATAGAAAATTTTGGAGTGTGGGAGGCAACATCTTTTCCAAAATAGTTTTGGGTATATACAACGTTTCTGATTTTACTTCCGGCTTTAAAGCGTCACGCGTAAAAAATTATCTGGATCGACTTGATTTGGAGTCTGTTCGGTCCAAAGGCTTTGCCTACAAAATTGACCTTCTCTACAAAATGTATAAATTAAACGCCAAAGTTGCGGAGGTTCCCATTGAGTTTGGTTTGCGCGACAGGGGCGACTCCAAAATGCAAAGTAATAACGCGCTTGACTCGCTTAAAGTCGTACTTTCCATAAGAATTAATGAAAACAAAAACCTGGTGAAATTTTTGTGTGTAGGCGTAGCAGGCTTTATAACCGACGCTACCCTTTTTAATGTTTTTAGAGTAACACTTTTTGACTCTTCCCTTTCTGCCGTAATCTCCGGACTTATTGCTATAATGGTCACTTTTACTTTAAATAATATCTGGTCGTTTGGAGAAAGAAGAATTAACGGGTTGGTGAAAATCTTAGGTACTTTTGTTGTCTACACTGTGTTATCCATCATTCCAATCTTGTTTAGGAGTCAGCTGGTTGACCTTTTTGTTAAAGCCTTGGGCGACAAAGCAGTAGTGGCCAACGCGGGATTTTTAATTGGCGTAGCATTTGGGTTGGTGTGGAATTATATGATATATAGTAGAATTATCTGGCGAAAAAGGATGCAATAAGGAACGTAATGATTGACTATTCAATAGTAATTTCCGCGTACAACGAAGAATCGCGAATAACTAAAACATTAACGCAAACCCTTTCTTTTATGAATCAGTTTGCACCGGCGTTTGAGATTGTTGTGGTGGACGACGGATCCAAAGATAAAACTGCCGAGGTTGTTGAAGAATACGCTAAAGACCACCCGGAAATAAAGCTCGTAAAAAATGTCCATAAAGGCAAGGCCGCAGGAATAAGAACCGGCGTGTTAAAATCATCGGGCAAGATGGTTTTAATGATGGACGCCGATATGGCAACCCCATTGGAAGAATTAAAGAGACTTGCCACATGGATAAACGATAATGACTTTGATATCGCCATAGCTTCCCGTGAGGGTATTGGGGCAGAAAGACAGGACGAACCATTATACAGACATATTATGGGTAGAGTTTTCAATCTTTTGGTAAAAACCGTCATCGGCTTAGACTTTCAAGACACACAGTGCGGATTTAAATTATTTAAAGGGGATGTGGCCAGAAAAGTCTTCAGTCATCTGATAGTATACGGCGACAATTTACCTCAAATAGACAGACCTTTTTTTGGTGCTTTTGATGTGGAGGTTTTATACTGCGCCAGACAAATGGGATATAAAATTAAAGACATACCTGTAAAATGGAATTATGTACCAACAACCCGTCTAAACATCCTCGCTAACTCTTATAAAATGGCACGGGATGTTTTGCGTATTAAAATTTTAGGCTTAAAGGGAGCTTACGCTTTACCAAAGCGCGAAGTTGCATATATATGAAAATTTGTGTTATTGGAACAGGTTATGTTGGGTTAGTTGGGGCAGCGATTTTCTCTGATATTGGAAATCAAGTGATCGGTGTAGACAAAGATAAAGAGAAAATCGACAAAATTACAAAAGGTGTAATGCCTATTTATGAACCCGGACTTGATGAGATTGTCTTAAAAAATGTTAAAGAAGGTCGACTAAAATTTACCACCTCTACTGCGGAAGGCGTTAAAGAGTCGAATGTTATTTTTATTTGCGTGGGAACTCCTCAAGGTGACACGGGAGCTGCAGATCTTACGGCCGTTATGGCGGTAGCAAAGGAAATAGGACAGAATCTTAACGGGTATAAAGTTATAGTGACAAAAAGCACTGTACCGGTTGGAACAAACGAGCGGATAGAGCACGCCGTGCAAGAAAATATGCCCAAGGGTACAGAATTTGATGTGGTCTCCAATCCCGAATTTTTACGCGAAGGTACGGCTATCGAGGACATGAGAAACACTAATAGAATAGTGGTGGGTGCAAAAAGTGAACGCGGGTTAAAGGTTATGAGGGAACTCTACAAAGACTTTGATGCTCCTATAGTGGAATGCGACCTGCGAAGCGCGGAAATGATCAAATACGCTTCCAACGCTTTGCTTGCCACTAAGATTTCTTTTATTAACGAGATTGGTCAGCTTTGCGAACGAGCGGGCGCCAATGTTCAGGTGGTAGCAGAAGGTGTGGGCTTGGACAAAAGAATTGGGCGGGCTTTTTTAAACGCCACAGGTGTGGGTTATGGAGGAAGCTGTTTCCCCAAAGATGTAGCCGCTTTGTACAAAACTTCCACGGATCAGGCGTACGACTTTAAACTGCTGCGCTCCGTTATGGAAGTCAACGAACTCCAAAAATTCAACTTCATGAAAAAAATCACCAAAGCTATGGACGACAATTTATCGGGTTATACTTTTGGGGTACTGGGCTTGGCCTTTAAGGGCGATACGGACGACATTAGAGAATCGGGCGCTATTAAAATGATACACATGATTAGAGGTCACGGAGCTAAACTACGGGTGTACGATCCTGCTGCCATGGAGAACACTAAAAAGGTTTTAGGTCATGATGGTATTTATTACTCCAAGGACATGTACGACGCTCTGGAAGGTGTAGATGCTTTGTGCATCTTTACAGAATGGAATGAGTTTAAGTCGCTCGATCTTGCCAAGTCCAAAAAACTTATGAAGGGTGTACTATTGTTTGACGCTAGAAACCTACTTGATCAAAAAGCTGTAGAAGGCGCGGGCTTTATTTATATTGCGGTTGGCAAACGCACCAACGGCTATACCGAAGATGGAGATATAGTGTCAACGGCAATTTTGAGAAACGGAAAGTAGTTTTACATCGTCAAAGCAAAATTGCATAATACACACATGGAAGAAGGTGCCAAAAAGCGGATTTTGTACTTTATATCTGAATTCCCTCGAATCAGTGAGACTTTTATTGAGCGTGAAATATCAAAACTGATTGAGTGGGACAATCTGGACATCACGGTTTTATCTCTAAGCAAAGCCACAGGCAGTACATCGGAAGAAGTGTTAAAGCAAACTGTCTATAAACGACTTAGATTAGCAGATTTTCTAGGTGGACTCTATTATGTAATCACTTGCCCAAAAGAAGTTACCCGATGTTATAAATTGGCGCTAGAGTTGCCTAATCGGAGCTTTTTTTCCAAAATGTACTTTCTTCTAAAATCCCTAGGGTACACAAAGACAATTGCCGATCTTAAACCCCAACACATTCACGCGCATTTTCTATCGTGGCCGTCAACAACCGCACTTATAGCGTCGCACATTTTAGACATACCTTTTAGCATTTCCGCCCACGCTCGCGATGTTTTTATGGAAGGTGAGCTGATTCCGCAAAAAATCGAATCTGCAATATTCGTTAGCATTTGCAATTCTTACGCTTACAAGAAGGCTTTGGAAATAGCGGGTGGCGAGGTCGACAAGTCAAAAGTCAAACTTATCTATCATGGAATTGATTCTAAAATATTTGAAAGTCCTCCCAAAATGCCTAAGTGGGATGTTCCAGCAATTTTTTTGGGGGGAACGCGGTTAGTAGAGAAAAAGGGGTTTAAATACATGATTGAGGCTAGTAAAATTCTACGCGATAAAGGGTTTGCGCACAGGGTTGACCTGGTAGGACCAGGAGATTTGTACCAAGAGCTGGTTAAAATGATCGACGTTTTGAGGTTAGGGGATGTCGTTTTTATTCACGGCGAGGGTAAAGGCACAGCGTTTAAAGAGGTTCTGGAGTACTATAAAGTAGCGGATATTTTTGTTTTGCCTAGTGTTGAAACCGGCGCAGGTGATGTGGACGGCGTGCCCACGGTGGTTATCGAGGCGGCTATGGCTAGGCTTCCAATAGTCTCCACAGACGCCGGTGGTATCACCGATCTCATTGAGGATAGCGTCACAGGAATTATCATTGAACAAAAAAATCCCCAAGCCATTGCTAACGCCATCGAGAAGTTGCTTCTGGATAAAGATCTCGCCAACAAATTATCCCAAAACGCTTACGCCAAAGCCATCAAGATGTTTAACATCTACGATAACATCGGTCAATTGGAGAGTTTATTAGTATGAGAATTGCAGTTTTTATAAAATCGACAACATTTAATAAAGGCTATGGCGGACTCGAAACACAGAACAAAGTATTATGTGAGGGTTTGGCGAATCGGGGACACGAAATCGTAATGTTCTCCCCTGCTATGGTGGATAAGACCGCCACGACAATGGATAGTGCGGGTTCCGCCACGACGGTCAAATATGTTTTTGTACCGTGCGTGTATCACATGCTTCTGGCATCGATAGACAAAAATAATTGGTTCAATAAATCATACCAGGAATTTCTCAAATTCCACCAAGAAAAACCTTTTGATGCGGTAATTAGCCAAAGTTCGGCAGGTCTAGGAGTCATAAAAAGAAAACGCAAGCTGGGCATTAATATCGTTGGAATTTCTCATGGAACCATTGGCAGCGAGATGAAAACACTATTAAATTCCGCGAAAAATACGGGCGATGTAGTTAAATCGGCCAAAAGTTTAGCGTTTGGCATGGTAAATTATTTTGGCCGACAAAGGCAATACATTAACGGTTGTAATAAGATTGTGGCGGTTTCCAGCGCTGTAAAAGAGTCGATTATAAATGAAACTTTTGCGCCGGAAAAAAAGATCACCGTTATTCATAACGGAATTGACGGATCTAAAATTCCTCCCAAGAATTGGGACGACGATAAAGATGGCGAGCCGTTTAAGGTCTTATACATTGGACGAATCGAGGAGTCAAAAGGTCTTCGGGAGTTGTTATTGGCGTGTAAAGATATTGACGGTATTTTTGTGAACATTATTGGAGATGGGCCGTTTTTGGAAGAGTTAAAAAGTTTAAGCCGACAATATAGAATGAGCCAGAAGGTACTTTTTTACGGAAAATTACCTTATGAAAAAGCAGTGGAAATGTACTCCTGCAACGATGTTTTTGTTTTGCCAACCAAACGCGTGGAAGGTTTTCCCATGACGCTGGTAGAAGCTTGTTTTGCCGGTTTGCCAATTATTGCAACCGATATGGGTGGAAATAAAGACGCGGTAGCTAATAAATCAAACGGGTTCCTTTTAGCCAAGTTAGATATCGACACCCTGAAAAGCAAAATCCTGGAACTTGTTCAAAACCGTGAATTAGCAAAAAGCATGGGATTAGATGGTAGAATAAAAGCTGAAAAAGAGTTTACCTTGGATAAAATGATCGACAGTTACGAAAAGATACTATGAAGATTTTACGAATAGTTTATGACTGGCCACCGCCCTGGAGCGGGCTTTCGCCGGCACCATATGAAATGACCCAAGCCCAGTTAAAACACGGGTATACATTTGATATCTTCTGCGGGCGGTGGCCCTTTGCAGGTCCAATAGAAAAACTACCCAACTGCAAGTTTAGAACTTTTATCCGGGAGCCTGTTCCGGCAACTTTAAGTCTTTTAATCTCCCCCCTGGTTTTTTTATACTATCTATATTGGCGCTTTGAAAACAAACCAGATCTAATTCACTCGCACGGACATTTTGGTATTTGGCTATATGCCTACCGTGCCTTTCTAAAGAAGATATTTCCTTGGTCTAACGAACTTAAAATACCCTTAGTAGTACACTTTCATAATACAACGGCAGGCAGACAGGGCGCGCTGGAAGAAAAAAGATCGGCAGTTAAACTTTATTCCAAATACATTTCTTGGCCTTTGGCAGAACGTTCGGATAAATGGGCGGTAAAAGCGGCATCGGCGTGCGTTTTCGTAAGTCAGCAAAATAAAGACGAAGCTGTAAAGTATTACAACGCGGATCCGGACAAATGTTTTGTAGTCGAAACTGGCGTAAATACAAATCTTTTTAAAACCGTAGGTAAGGAAGAAAAAGAAAAAATCAATCGCGATCTTGGACTTGATCCAACCGATATTATTGTTTTAAATCATGGGGTCATGACAGAGCGAAAAAACATACACTTACTGGTTAACGCTTTAGAATTTCTACCGCCATTCTACAAACTTTTTTTGGTAGGTTCAGGCGACAAGGAATACTTGGCAAAAATTAGTACGATGGTTAGGGATAAAAATCTAAACAACCGTGTTATAAAGGCTGGGTACACCCCGTATCCGGAAACTGCCATTGCTTTTCAGGCAGCGAATATTTTTGTTTTGCCGTCGTCATTTGAGGGTTTGCCAAAAGTCGTTTTACAGAGTCTCTCTTGTGGAACTCCAGCCTTGGTTTCAGGTTTTAAAATCAAAGAAGAAATTACCGGGCTTTTTTACTTAGATAATTTAGAACCAAAACATATAGCGCAAAAGATTATGGAAATTATTGACGGAAATAAGACCTATGTAGATCAAAATAAGATTGTGGGACTTTACTCGTGGATGGAAAAGGCTAAGGAAATGGAAAAAGTGTACGACTTTGCCTTAAAAAATACCCCTGTTAAGTAAAGTGTTAAAATCAATGCATGAAAAAGCGGGTCTATATTGTTGTATTAGTGTTGATTTTAGTTGCACGCGCGCTACTTATTAATGTGAACTCCGCAGAATGGGGCGACTCTTACAGAATTCTCCGCGCAAGTAATTTTGTCCAACACTTCTCCTATCCAAGCGATGAAAAACGACCGCCACTGTTCTCGATTCTACTAGCCGTTCGACCAAACACCATCGACGCGGTAGTATGGGGACGAATCACTATGCTTGCCGTTAGTTTGGTTTCGCTTTTCGTGTTCTACAGACTATCCAAAAAATACTTGATGACGCAGAATCAGCAAATTATTGCCCTTATCCTGCTGGCGTTAAATCCTGTCTATCTTTATTGGTCGTTAAGAATTTACGCTGATGTGCCTTTTAGCCTTTTAGTCCTGCTGTGTTTCTATGTTTTTGAGTTGTGGCGAGAAAAACAAGCTGGCGGGAGTAGGCAATCGATATTGTACCTAACCGTTATGGGACTTATTTGTGGTTTAGGAATTTTAACCCGATTTGAGGGCTATTTATTGGCAGTGGCGACACTCGTAGGAATACTCGTCGTGACTAAAGCACGAATGACAAAGATGTCAATGGCTTTTTCCCTAGCAACTATAACTGTGGCAATTCCGTGGCTAATTTATAGAAATCCTCTCACCTCCTCATATTTTGAAGAAACGGTGGGAAGAAAATACGATTTTGAAATGCTTTTGACTTATTTGGTCTCATACATTTTTGTTTTAGGCATCATCCCAGCGAGTGCCTTCATCGCCACACTTTTCGCCAAGAAACCGTTGATAAATTTACCCAGCGTTTTAAAGAAATATCCGCATGTTTTTACATTTGTTTTACTAGAATCGCTCCTAATTTTAGCCTGGCCAGCCGCAGTTCCCCGACTTTTTATCCCCATCATCCCCTTCCTCGTTATAGCTTTTGTATCGTCATTCTGGTCACCCCCATCATCCCCGTCACCCCACGCCAGCGGGGCGGGAATAGCATCGATCGTCTTAACCGCGGTTTATATCATCGCCCAAAACCATCTGCGGTTGCAGTTTCTGGGTCCGCACACGGCAGTTTTTATTTTTGTTTCGTCAATGTCGATTGCAGGAATCCTAGCGATAGTGCTAAACCAGCGTAAGCTTTTTATCGTCGCATCGATTCTCTCCATGCTCGCGCTTTCTGCATCAATCATCTACCTACATAAAGATATTTATCGCAGTATCAAAGAAATTTCCACTTTCTTGTTACATGAATCCGCCTTGGCAGACAGGAAAATTATTCATAACGACACAGCAAGCATTGTGAACTGGTACCTTCCGGAGTCGGAATACAAAAACTTGGATGACAAAAAATACTTAGCACAAGACTATCTGCAGGAAAATCGCGTTGATTATATAATCCTAACAAATGAATTTAACCCAAATCTAGAAATCGACTTGAAAAAACGCCCTTACCTCGAGCTTGTTAAAGAGTCAAAACACACCACGGGTGGTAAAATGTTCTTTACTTGGTTACTTAAAGTACAAAGATGAAACTTTCTATTGTAATACCTTGCTATAACGAAGAAAAAACTCTTACAAAGCTTGTGAACTTAGTGGAAAAAGTGGACGGAATTGATAAAGAAATTGTTATTGTGGACGACGGATCAAAGGACGGCTCGCGCGAGATCTTAACCAAAATGGCAAAAGAAAAGCCCCACCTAACAATTATTCTCAATCCAAAAAATCATGGCAAAGGCGCTACAGTACGAGAGGGCTACAAACATACCACAGGCGATTATGTAATTGTGCAAGATGCAGACTTGGAATACGATCCGCAGGATTACAAAAAACTTGTGGCAGAAGTTGAAAAGGGCGCGCAAGTTGTTTATGGTTCGCGTTTTGCGGGCGACTACGAAGACATGACAAACCTGCACTATTTTGGCAACCGCCTTCTAACTATACTTACCAATCTTTTGTACGGCACTCACCTTACCGACATGGAAACCTGCTACAAACTTTTGCCCGGCGACTTTGTAAGATCGCTCAACTTAAAGGCCAACAGATTTGATTTTGAACCAGAAATTACCTCTAAAATACTAAAGTCGGGCATGAAAATTGTGGAAGTGCCAATTTCTTACAAAGGTCGCTCGTGGAAGGAAGGTAAAAAAATTACCTGGCGTGACGGCGTACATGCCGTAAAAACACTTATTAAGTTTAGGTTCTTTGATTAACTAAAACACATGTTGGCAAAAATTTTCAACAAAATCAACAAAGAGCTTTTAGGTATACTAATCGTATTAGCGATGTCCGCGGTAGTTTGCGTAATTTCCGTAAGAATAAATATTTTCCGCTATAACAATTTTGACTTTGGAAAGTTTGACCTTGGAAATATGACGCAAATGATTTGGAATACCCTACAGGGCCGGCCTTTGTATCTAACCGATTACTTTGGTGGCAATGTTCCCCGCTGGTCCATGAGTCATGTGGATCCAATTCTTCTTTTGTTTGTACCTATCTTTGCACTTATTCCTCATCCCCTAACTTTGGTATTTGCTCAACTTTTTTTGACTACAGTTTTGGCGCCGTTAGTCCTATTTAAAATAGCTAAAATGAATTTAAGATCCAACTTTGCAGCAACATTGTTATCTCTGGCTTATCTTTTTTATCCTGCGCTTGGCTATTTAAATACTCAAACAGGTTTTCACGGAGTTTCTGCCGCTATCCCCTTCTTTTTGCTCTCGTTTTATTTTCTAGAGAGAAAGAATAAAGTAGGACTTTGGATTAGCGCCATAGTCACCATGAGCGGGAAGGAGCAACTTCCGTTATATATAATTTTACTGTGCGTGTTTGGATTAATTTATCGGACGCCTTTTCCACAAGGTTTTAAATTATTGTCGACTAAATGGATTCGCGCGTATTTGAGTCATCCAATGGCAAAAAATTTATTTGGTCTTCTCGTTGTGGGTTTGATGTGGTTAATAACGGCTTTTTTTATCATTATTCCTAAAAACACTCACTACCGCATTGAAAGTTATACAAACTTTACGCAGGAGGTCGGTGTAGACACCGAACTCACAAGCGATGTTATTAAATCAAATTATTTCTTGGGGCGGTATCAGGATTTAGGCGACTCTTACGGAAGTATTTTACTGGGAATGGTAACAGATCCAAAGCGTCTGGTGAATATTATTTTTGGTGGCGATAAGCTGGACAACTTTAATAAAACTTTTGCTCCCTCTTTGTTTTTACCGTTTTTGGCACCGCAAATTTTAATTATCGCCATTCCCGACCTTTTAATAAACTATGCCACTACCGCCGGAGGAATTGGAACTGCGGAAATATCAAATCACAGGGTTTCCATGATTATACCCGTAGTGTTCCTGTCGACTATTTTTGCCATTGCCACCCTTTCGCAGCTCGTCGTGGCGGGAAAGAAGCACTTAAAATTCTTACCTAGCCACCCTAACGTAGTGGTAAGCATTTTAGCGTTGGCAGTTTTAGTGTCAAACATTTACACAACTTACAAATTCAACAATCCAGTTTTTTTATGGCTCACGCAGGCGGTATCAAAAAGGGTTTCTTCCATCGCTTACGCCAAATTTGACCGCGAGGTAAATTTTAGTAAAAATTTGAAGCTTGGCGACAGATTTAAAATTTCCGGCTTGGAAAACAAAGATCGCGAGTGCGCAAAAATAATTATGGACATCATCCCCCCTACCGCCCCCATTTCCGGTCCTGATTACCTTGGCGCGCACCTTGCGCAAAGAGAAACTTATGCTATCTTCCCCGCCCTTTATTCCAAGGCAGATTATATAATTGTGGATGTCTTCTCGCAGAAGATTATGCGCATTTTGGATTCGGATATATCGTTGGTGCGGGATGTGGTGAGCGACATGATTACAAACCCCAATTATCAAAATGTGGCGGGGTGCGGCAATCTTTTTGTCTTTAAAAAAGGGTCTGCCCAAACAAAGTCGCTCAAACTTCCCATGCAGGAACGTTATAAGTATGCGCCGGATCAGAAGTTAGAGATTTTTGAGGACTTATTTCTTGCCGATTTTGAAATACCAAGGACAGTTACACGTGGCAATCCATCTAAGGCTACATTTGTGTATAGAAAAGAGTCTAAGAAACCCGACGATTATGTAATTTTTACCTCTTTTATAAATAGCGAAACGGGGGAAATTTATCAAAGCGCTAACATCCCGTCATACGGACTAGTAAACATTAAGGACTGGGGTGAAGGTCGCTATTACATTGAAAACGTCGACCTAACAGTTCCCACTGCGGTCGATCCCGGCGCTTACCACGCTTTTGTGGGCATGAGCAATAATATTAGAACTAGAAGTATTTATTTAGGCAACATGGAGGTGAAATGAAAGACCTAGGAAAATGGCAGATAATTAGCTTTATCTCAAGAATGACCGCTATGGCGGTGGGCATCTTGCAAAGTTACTTTATTTTAAAAATCTTAAGCGTAGGCGAATGGGGAACCATTAGAACCGCGCTTTCTCTTGGTAGCGCTCTGGGGATTTATCAACATTTGGGACTCGCGGGAGCCAGCACTAGAGAAATTGCCGGAGCGAAGACTTCCAAGGAAGTCTTCCAAATCTTTTTTACTTCCACGGTAATTAGATACATGATTTCCCTACCCCTGGCTGTGGGTCTTTTTGTGTCTGCTGGCTTCTTATCACAGAAGTATAATAACCCGGAGATTATTAATTTAATTAGAATTTATGCCTTTGTTATGGTAGCGCAGGGAGTTCAAGGAATTTTTAATGCCGTAATTAGCGGTATGAAAAAATTTAAGCGACTCTTTATATACCAAGCAGCAATATCCTTGGTATCGCTGGCGCTATATTTGCCTTTAATTTGGTTTTATAAAGTTAACGGATATTTTTATGCGTTACTGACCTTTAATATTGTAAGTTCCATTTCTTTGGCATTTCTTGCCTTTAGACCTTTACGCGACTGGTTTGAGATGCCATCAATAAAAGAGTTTATGACCTTATTTAAAGAGTTATTTTCAATTTCTATGGCAATATTTTTAGTGAAAATTATCTACACTAATTGGGAAAATATTGGACCAAATTTATTGGGACTTTCTGTAACTGCGGAAGTAGTGGGAATTTTTGGTTTTGCCATGCTTTACGCAAAAAAGATTCTGGCGGTATCGGATGCAGTTACAGATGTTAACTTGGCAGTTTTCTCTGATAAATATCAAAACAACAGAGTAGATTTCACAGACTATTTTAGAAAAAACTTTAATAAAATCTTTGTTTTTATATTGCCTTTGGCTTTTACAGCGATTTTCTGGAGTAAAGAAGTAGTGCAGATTGTGGGACTCTTTAATAAATATTCCCAAGCAATAATATTAATCCTGCCGATAGTTTTTGCCTTTGTCTTCTACTCCTTCTTGGACATTATCAAGTCGAGTGTTTTAGTACCAGCAAAGATGGGCAGAGAGATGACGCTTATATTTATCATGATGCTGGTTTCTACAATCGCATTTTATTTTGGAACAAGACGACTCGTTAACCCCTTAACATCAATGTCGTACGCTATGTGCTTTGGAACCGCTGTGTCTCTCCTGATGTCTATATTGCTGAGCAAGGCCAGGTTGGGAGTGTGGCTTTTTACTCACGAGCATTATACTTTAATTGCTCAAGCATTAGTAATTTCTTTTGCGTCAAACATTCAAAGTTTGCCCATAAAGATGGCGTCGTTTATACTTCTTACTGCTCTTTATGTTTGGGCAGTAAAAGTGTCAAATTTTGTTGACTTTAAAAGTCTATGGCAAAAATATCTAAAAAGACCGTTCTAAAAATCGCGGTGTCGATCATATTATTGGCGGTAATTCTTTTTAAGGTCGACAAAAAACAGCTGATCCAAAATATTTCCATGATGAATCCGTGGTTTATCCCACTTATTGTGGGACTAATTGTACTTAACTATTTTGTAAGTTCCGTGCGGTGGAAAAAACTTTTAATTCATTCTGACACTAGTCACGTAAGCGTAAAGTATCTTACGTCACTTTACTTTATAGGCTCGTTCTTCAACAATTTTATGCCCACCAGCGTAGGTGGAGATGTGTACAAGGTTGTAAAACTGGGAAAGAAGCTTGGAAGCACTACAGACGCTTTTACCGCTACATTTATGGAACGCTTTACTGGAGTGGCGGCGCTTGTCTGCATATCGTCGGCAGCACTTATTAAACTGTTGGGACTGTGGGGGGTATTGATCTTCTTGGCTGTACTTGCAGGCATCCCCATTGGTTACATTTGCTTAGGTTTTGCATCAAAAAAAATAAAGAAACTTCAAAAAATTTACGACTCAATTTCTGCTTACAGAAAGTCACCCAAAGTCCTGTTTATTGCCTTTCTAACCTCCTTTATCGTTCAACTTTGCTCAATTTTTGCTCAGTACTTTGTCTTCGCTTCGGTTGGCGCACATTTTTCTCCATTTTATGCTCTGTTTATTTTCCCATTAATTATATTAGCCAGTTTCTTTATTCCTTCCATAAACGGAATTGGCGTACAAGACGCTTTGTATATTCAACTTATTGCTCAACCCATTCCGGGACTTACTGCTGATATTGCGTTAAGTGCCTCGGTTTTGTTTCATCTTTTGCGACTTGGAGTAAGCCTAGTTGGCGGCGTTTTATATGCTTTCAATAAAGACTAAAAAAATTCTGGCTGTAATAACGTTTTCTTTGGCTTTTCTCATAACGAGAATCCCTTTCTTAGGTTATGACGAAATAAATCCCGATGCGGTAAATTGGCATTTTAGATCTGAGCAGTTTATTGTAGGGTTAAAAAGTGGCAATTTTCTAAAAACCTATCAGCACTATCACCCAGGAGTAACTTTGATGTGGATAATGGGAATCCCCATAGAAATTGCCAGACAAATCGATCCTGGAATTAGAGTCTATAATCAAGATAATTTTTTACAACTTCATCAGATCGCTAAGTATTCACTTGTGTTAACGCAGTTGGCTCTTTCGATAGTTCTAATCTTGGCACTAAAAGAAGTTTTAGGACTTAAAAAATCACTCTTAGCCGTATCAATTTTTACCTTTGAACCCTTTTTCTTAGGAAACTCGCGAATCTTACACATGGATGTACTGCTCACCCTCTTCGTTATCTTATCTTTAACTTATGGATATAAATGTTATATGCGTTGGTCACTCACCAACGTGATTTTTTGCGGGGTTTCTGCAGGCTTGGCGTTTCTCACTAAGAGCGTGGGTCTATTATCGCTGGGATTTATATTGGCTTTTTTAGTCGTAGCGACATTAAGAAACCGCTTAGATAGAAAATGGCCGATGGTGTATCTGAGCGCGTTGTTACTCTCCTCCATTGCCACAATATTTATTCTCTTCCCGGCTTTATGGGTCAATCCCAAATTTGTTTTGAGCGACATTTATAATGAGGGCCTACGAATAGGAACACGGCGCGGGCACGAGCAGGTTGTTATGGGAGATACAACGGATACAGCAGGTCTGAGCTTCTATCCTTTAGTTTTAGCGTTAAAAACCTCCCCACTCATTTGGTTGGGGATCGGGTTCTTTATTTTTCAAATAGTTAGAGACTATCACAGATACCAGAGGGTGGACAAGGTGTTTTTGCTTTACCTTACAATGTTTTATCTAGCCTATTTTTTAGGAATGACGGCAGCATCAAAAAAGATCGACCGCTACATGGTTCCGCTTTTTCCTCTGCTGGGAATAGTATCGGCGATTGTAATTACCCAAACATTTACAGAGCTAAAGGACCGATATTATAAAGGCGCACTGTATTTATCGCTGGTTCTCGTTACGGGAATCGGCGCCTTGTACCCGTTAATCAAGCTTTACCCTTATTACTTTACTTATACTAATCCGCTTTTTGGCTCGGCAGAAAACGCCAACAAACTCATTGGACAAAAACCTTTTGGGATTGGAGTTTCAGAATTAAAAAGTCGACTAGTAAAAAAATACGGTAATGATGTTGGGCTGGGTTTTATAGATAAGAAACCTATGTCCATGATTTATCCAAATTCAAAATTGTTTGACATTAGGGAAATCGGAACTTCCAAGTACGATCTGATTATCTTAGGACCGAATGAGGAGATGTCACAAAACGTTTTGGAGGGTAAGTTTAAATTTGTCCAGGATGACGGAATGTATATCAATGGACTAGAATTTTGGAGGATCTATAAAAAACTTTAAAATTGTCATTCCGAAAGACATCGTCACGGCAATCCCACCCGTTGCGGTTAAGTCCATCATCATAATTTTTCTAATGGCACTAATCGTACGCCTGATTGCCATCGATCACGGTTTTCCATATATCTACCACCCCGACGAGCCTGCGGTTGTAAGATCCGCGCTGGGTATAAGGTTTGATTCCAATCCCCATCACTTTGACTGGCCTCATTTATACTTTTACCTTAATTATTTTGTATATATGGTTTTTGCCAAAATGCGCGATCTAATTACATCGTTGGGGTTTCATCTCTCAGTAGCACAGGTTGCCCCCATTATTTACAACGACAACTTAATTTTTTATTTAATTTCGCGCATTTTCTCCGCCACATTGGGGGCCTTAACGATAATTCCAATCTATCTTTGGATAAAAAGACTTGTTAATAAAAATGCGGGTTTATTCGCATCGGTCTTTTTATCTCTGGCACCTTTGCATGTTCGACAATCCCACTACGCGCTCGTTGATGTCCCTATGTTATTTTTCCTTTCATGGTCGCTTTTTTTCTCTACCGTCTCACCAATTTTGTCCGGACTTTTTTTGGGTTTTTCCGCGTCAACCAAATACAACGGCATTTTGGGCGGACTTTTTATTGCCCTTTATTACTTACTGCATCAATCCAAACCTCTAGTAAAAAGAGTGGGCGATGTTGTTAAGCTTACAATTTTTACTATCATTGGTTTTCTCATCGGCACTCCCTACGCCCTGTTTGATTACAAAACTTTTATTAGAACAGACGGACCGCAGGGTGCGCTTTGGCAATTTACCAATGTGGGAAAAGTATCGCTTGTAAATCAAATCGGGCAATTTTTATCTGCCATGTCAACAAAATTACCCCACGACTTAGGTTACGGTGCATGGGCAATTTTACTAACAGGACTCGTTATCCTTGGTGTTAAACTAGTCAAACAAAAACA
Organism: Patescibacteria group bacterium; assembly: GCA_041658075.1. Classification (GTDB taxonomy): domain Bacteria; phylum Patescibacteriota; class WWE3; order UBA101185; family UBA10185; genus JBBAAW01. The sequence goes on along the minus strand of JBBAAW010000001.1, from coordinate 53,258 downwards.
AAAACGCGTCTACATCATCATTCTGCTCACAACAGCAATATTTCTAGCTTTGACTTTTTATGTATCGGGGTTGGAAAAAAACCGCTCGCACTACTACATAATCATTTACCCTTATTTCTTTTTGGTATTGGGCTGGGCGCTTTCTTTAATTGTCGACAAGTTTAAAAGAACATATTACAAAGTTATTCTTACTAGCATTATACTCTTGCCCTCTTTAATTCTATCTATTTCTAATATTGTCGACCTTGAAAACAAACGGTCCAGTACAATTTATGGTGGCTACATTGAGAAAAATGTTAAAATGTTTTGAACTATGTTCAATAACCCCGTGAAACTCCATATAAGATTCTTAGAGTTGACGAAAAGATACCGCTACGAGATTTTGTTTTTTATAGTTTTTTGCCTTTCCCGCGCCCCGTACCTTGGCACGGAAATGTTTAACACGGATGTGTGGAAGTGGAAAGCTAGAATTTACGACTTTGGGAGCGGAATTTTTAATTTAGACTTTGACAAGACATTACAAAAGTATCATCCAGGTGTAACGCTAATGTGGGTAGGAACGGCGGGGGTAAAATTACAGGGACTTTATTGCGCTGTAATTACTTGCCCTAACGAAGCTGTCGATCCGGTAGGAGTAGTTTTTACTCTTCATTTTTTCCAAAAGCTTTTAGTTGTCATAACGACAGGTTTTACTCTCACTTTAGTTTTTTATCCCCTAAAAAAACTCTTTGGGGAAAAATATGCCTTTGTATCTTTATGGCTCGTGTCATTTGAGCCCTTCTTTTATGCCTTAACTCGCGTTATTCATTTGGAGGCTTTGATGACCTCTTTTATGCTCGCAAGTTTTGTGTGGCTGTATTATTTTTTGGAAAATTATGCAAATGACAAAAAAACCAGACGACTTGTTATTTCGGCCATATTTGCAGGTCTAGCCATTCTTACTAAATCCTCTGCCATTTTTATAATTCCTTTTTCCGTCCTGTCGATCTTTTTGTACCAAAGGAAAAATATAAAGAACACGGTTAAATTATCGGCCTTATGGATCCTTGGAATAATGGCCACATATTTTATTTTATGGCCGTCTATGTGGGTAAACCCAGTTGGAACTTTAGATTATGTTTTTATCAAAGGGGTTAAAGAGGTTGGCGTAGAAGGCGGTCACGGACAAATTTTCTTAGGAAAATATACAGAAAACCCTGGGCCCTTTTATTATTTTGTAGTTATAGCATATAAATTCTCACTATTTCTCGTTACGGGAATCTTGTTTTTTGCTTTTTTCTTTAAGAAAATCACCCAGCACTTTGATGCAGAGAAAACAAAAAGATTTGTACTTCTTGGGATTATTTTTACGATTGGATACCTGATCGAAATTAGTATCCCTACCAAAAAACTGGACCGCTATATCCTCCCATCTCTTGCATCTATAAGTTTGATGGCGGGATTTTTCTATACATGGCTGATCTTTATCGTCATCCCGCAAGTCGCTCACAAAATTTTTAAGAGAGATACTCTTAAACATGCGCAAACATATATCTCGATCCTTGCTTTCTCGCTGTTTATCTTTTTTATCGCCCAACAGAGTCTTTCTTTAACTCCAGATTATTTTTCCTACTACAACCCCATGTTTGGCGGACTTTCCAAGGGAATTTATACGCTGGAACCAAAATGGATTATTGGTCAGCATCAAATCGCCCACTATTTTGTTGACTTAATGAAAACAAACAAGCTCGGACCTTTTACCCAAGGACAGTCTTTTGACAATCAGAAAGAGTTGTCGCACAAATTAACCGTGGCTTTTCCGGAAAAATACTACACGCAAATTTGGCCGTTTATTAGAAAAATTGGCGGATGGGCAACAATCGAGGACTTAACTCCCAACGCCAGAAGAACCACATACTTTGTCTACCCTGTTTGGGACGATTACTCCAACCAAGAAAAGCGTTTTAAACTTATCTACCTCGATTCGATCTACCTACGTAGCGTTAAACTGTACAATGTTTATCAAAGATATGATCTCTAAACTAAAATTCATAGCAGATAATCCTGTTTTAAGCGGAACTTTTATTGTTACCATAGGAGTTTTTTTAGGCAGTATTTTTAGCTATCTTCTACAAATTGGCTTAGGACATTTGCTTTCCATTGAAGACTTTGGAACTTTTAACGCTTTTCTCTCACTTTCCATTATCTTTGGCATTCCCGCCGGAGCCATAGCTACCTCCCTCATTAGAGAAGTTACTAAACTTCTCGCTCAAAAGAACTTTTACACTCTAAGGAAGTTCTTTTGGAACTTCACAAATCTTTCTTTGGCGTTTGGAATGGCTATATCGTTAATTTTTATCCTGTTAAACAATCAAGTCTCTACCTACTTAAACATTGATCGCACTTCTGTAATTTATGTTTTTGCAATCTTTCTGGCATTTTCTTTTCTAAATGTCGCCACATTTTCTTACCTGCAGGGCTTACTAAGATTTAAGGCGTTTGCTTTTCTTTCTTTAGTTTCACAATTTTTACGACTTGTAATCCCGCTTGGCTTGGTTTACGCTGGTTTTGCCGTTGCGGGGGCATATGCCGGTTTAACAGTGGTTGGGATTCTAAGCTTCTTTGTGTCGATCCTGCTTCTTAAGAAGAATTTTAGGGTGGGTTTAAATCCACCTCAAAATCTTGTCGACAAAAAACTTACTCATCTTTACAGGGGGCTTCTACTCTTTAGCGTACCGGTATTTTTTATAAACTCCGGAATAACCCTTTTAAACAACACTGATGTTGTAATGGTCAAACATTTTTTTACCCCATACGACGCGGGAATTTACGCCGGCGTAGTTACCATGAGTAAGGTTTTTTTGTTTGGCGCCAGTATTGTTCAGGTAGTTATGTTTCCACAAATTTCCCATCTTTATGCATCAAGTGGCAACTTTAAAGGTCGCTTTCTAAAATTCCTATCGCTTCAGCTACTGCTGATTGTTGGAGGAATTTTATGCTACGCCATATTCCCCCAAGCGATCAACTCCATAATGTTTAGAGGGAAATTTACCGAATCCGTTACTTATCTGCCACTTTTTGCCGTCTTTGTCGCCTTCTATATCTTGATCACCTTTCTGTCCATGTTTCTTTTGGCAATAAATAAAACCAAAGCCTTTCTATTTATAATCCCAGCCTGTGTCCTTCAATACATACTTATTAGCTTCCTTCATAACAACATCTACAGCATCATTAAAGCAAATATATTGTCGACCGGAATCGCCTGTTTATTTATAACTATTTATGTTGTAAAATCTCTGCATGAAGGTGTCGATAATCATTCCAGTTTATAAACAAGAAAAAACAATTGAAGTCGACCTAGAAAATATTTGCGACACCATGAGCAAAACCCGTTGGGAATATGAAGTAGTTGCCGTTGTAGACGGCTCGCCCGACGACTCCTATAAAGAGGCTAAAAAAGTCAAACGACCAAATTTGCAGGTTTATAAATACGATATTAATAAAGGCAAGGGTTACGCGGTTCGCTACGGAATGGCTCGCGCCACCGGTGACTATATTTCCTTTATCGACGCGGGAATGGACATTGACCCCAATGGAATCTCCATGCTTTTAGAACACATGGAATGGTATAACGCGGATATCGTAGTGGCCAGCAAAAAACACCCAGTTTCCCAAGTCAACAAGTATCCTTTAATGCGTAAAGTATATAGTTTTGTTTATTATATGATGGTAAAAATTCTTTTTGGACTCAATTTAAAAGACACTCAAACGGGTTTAAAGGTTTACAAACGCCAAGTGTTAGAAAAAGTCTTACCACGCTTGCTGGTTAAGCAGTTTGCCTTTGATATAGAAATACTGGCGGTAGCAAAAAATCTTGGCTTTAACCGTATCTACGAAGCGCCCGTAAAAGTAAGGCTGGGCTTTGATAACACTTCGTTTTCTACGTTAATAATTTTTGACAAACACATCCAAGCTATGATCCTAGACACCCTAGCCATCTTTTATCGGTTAAGGATTCTTAATTTTTATAGCGACGATAGCAAACGCAAGTGGGTTTACGACAAAGACCTAGAAATGCGCATAAACACCGGAGAGCTTGGATAGGTACGGATGGGTGCTTAAAATAACGCTATGGAAAAGAAAATTGATCGTAAAAACATTGTAGTTACAGGTGGAGCAGGCTTTTTAGGCAGTTTCCTGTGCGAATACCTTTTAGAAAAAGGCGAAAAAGTTATCTGCATTGATAACCTTTTTACCGGTAGTAAGCAAAACATTCACCACCTAACTCAAAATCCCAATTTTACTTTTATAAATCATGACATTATTGAGCCACTGTTTTTGGATAACATCACGGTCGATCAAATTTACAACTTGGCTTGTCCCGCATCGCCCGTGCATTACCAATATAATTCTATAAGGACTATTAAGGCCAACACGATAGGTGTAATAAACATGCTTGGACTGGCTAAAAAACACAAAGCGCGCATTCTGCAGGCGTCAACATCAGAAGTTTACGGCGATCCGGATGTGCATCCCCAACCGGAGTCGTACAGAGGAAATGTAAACACCATTGGTCCGCGGGCGTGCTATGACGAAGGAAAGCGCGTAGCAGAAACCTTATTTTTTGATTACCATCGCCAGCACAATGTGGAAATACGTGTTGTAAGAATATTTAACACTTATGGACCAAGAATGGCCGTAAATGATGGCCGCGTGGTATCTAATTTTATTATACAGGCGCTAAAAAACAAACCTATCACAATTTACGGCGACGGCTCGCAAACCAGATCGTTTTGTTATGTGAACGATTTAATCTCCGCCATATACAAAATGATGAACAACCCAAGTCATACAGGGCCAATAAATATTGGAAATCCGGGCGAATTCACCATAAAAGAGTTAGCAGAAAAAGTGATTGCTCTAACGGATTCCAAATCGAAAATAATTTATAATGATTTACCGGCCGACGATCCCAAACAACGCAAACCTGATATTTCTTTGGCCAAAAAAGTGTTGAATTGGGAACCAAAGATAAAACTTAACGAAGGACTCAAAAAGACCGTAGAGTATTTTAAGAGCAAAATATGAAGTTTTCCATAATTATCACTATTAGAGCTATTAACAACTTTCTGCTAGAAAGTATTACCAACCTAAAGAAACTTAACTACCAGAACTTTGAGGTTCTTATTACTACAGATTCTAAGGAGCAGTACGAGTTCAATGACAGTCGCTTTTCACTCATCTGCCCGGGAAAGACGGCACCAGGAGAAAAAAGAAACTTTAGCGCATGCATGGCAAGCGGAGACGTGCTGGTTTTTCTGGACGACGATGCTTACCCAACCCCAAACTGGCTGAACGAGGCGGCAACTATATTTAGCGATCCCCAGGTTTACGCTTTAGGCGGTCCTGCTATAACGCCACCAGATGCCAAACTTCTAGAAAAGTGTTCGGGAAAGATTCTAGAATCATGGCTGACGAGTGCAGGGACCAAATATAGACACGTGCCGTTACGGGGAAAACAGATAGTCGACTACCCATCAGTCAATCTCTTTGTTAGAAAGGAAGCATTTGAAAAGGTTGGAGGGTTCCTAGCAGACTTTTGGCCCGGGGAAGACACCAAACTTTGCCTAGATCTTGTAAAAACCTACGGCAGACCCTTTTTGTACAGCCCCAAACCCGTGGTCTATCACCATCGTCGAAATGTTTTTATACCGCATCTAAAACAAATTTCCCGTTACGGAAGACATCGTGGACAGTTTGCAAGGATCTTTCCGGAAACTTCGCGACTCCCTTCTTACTTTGCTCCGTCAGCCTTTGTATTAGGTTTATTTCTCGGACCTTTTATCTGCGTCGTCATTCCATTGCTTTGGTATTTTTACGGAGTTTGCGTCACAGCATACTTAGCTTTGTTGACTTTAGAAATATTTAAAGTTTTTATGGTCGAGCGACATTTAAAGCTAGCACTTTACACAGGCTTGGGAATCTTTTTGACGCACGTAGTATATGGACTAAATTTTATCCACGGGTTATTAATAAAACCAAAACTTCAACTCCGCGGGGTCGACGCAAAATCCGGAAATTATATAGGCGGTTGAAAGAAGGGTACATTCGATAGTTGGCCGCTGAGCCAGCTTCGGTTGCACCCTTCAGTCTTGTCTGACGCCTTTTCGACATCTCGGAGCAGGGGCTCATAAGAACCAGTCGATGATTGTGCAGATAATTGGAATCCACATCATCGTGCCCACAATCCCAACCACTGCCGGTCCGTTCCAATAAATTCCGGCCTCGCTCTCAGAGACCGCAACAAAGAACCTCCGCAAATACCAGACCGCGAAAAGCACGAAAGTACAGTCGATAACATATGACCACGAAAGCCTCGCAATCTCCACGATACACCTCCTCGGCAAGAGTTAATCGAGCTTGTGTACTTATTATATAAAACCTCACGCCAATAGTAAAATTCTATAGGCCTGTGCGTTATACCGGCTGATTATTGATATAATCCTAAGTGTGTTCACTCATCTCGGAGTTGCCTTCATATTTTCCACACTATTTTCTTCTATTTTTGGCTTTAAACTAACTCTGCCGTTTTTACTGATTATTATCTTCTTTAACTATCTGCCCGATGTGGATATCCTTATTGAATTACTTCAACGGAAAAGGCTTGGGGGTAAAGAGCACGGGTTTCACAGAGAAATTACACACTACTCCTTGCTCTATATATCTCTTTCCCTGTTAATACTTTTAGCTTCTGACTACAAATTGGCCTTAATGTTTATTACATGCGTATGTTCACATTTTATCTTAGATAGCATCGGAACCGGTTGGGGAATAAAATGGTTGTGGTCATTTTCAAACGATCGTATTAAACTGTTTGCGAATCAAGAAGTTGGAATAGTTACTTTTATACTCACAACGCATATAACCTGAATATTTGTTATAATATTATCAGCAAACACGCACGGCGGAATTAGTGGGAAGAATGAAAGGAGAGCACAGCATGGGTACGAGGAGGTTCGATGTGAGCGTCGCGTCGTTGGTTCCATGGAGTCTGGGATCGGGTGGGCCGGTCAGGGCCTACCAGATGGCCGTTGATGCCGGATTCAACGGACTTCAGCTCCTCCCTTTGCGGGGATGGAGCATGGATTCCGTAAGACGGCTACCTAACAGAGGAGTAATTGCTTGGGAAGGAGCTTGGAATTACGGCTCCCTTTGGAAGGTTGTACAACGGGTTACAGGGCGGGCTGGAGAAGATCACCCACTGCCCATCGATTGGGTAGTATTCGGCAGGGACCCCATGGATCCGCAGATCTTCGGCCGATGTTTCCAGAATGCCTTGCACGTCTCTCACGACTCCAGAGAGAGACAATCGGTCTATGAGCTGCATCCCGAGGGCGGACTGCCTACCACCGGACTTGCCAGTTTGTGTTGGGACACCTGGCACACGCGCCGACCCTACAGAAACGGGGACCCCTCCCCGTTCCAATGGAAGAGACTACTTGAAAAGTGGAAAGACCAAATCGCCCTGATCCACGTCCACCCAGTGGGGCCGGAGATCTCAAGTTTGCTGGCAGGACAAACTAAAGGCGAGTTACAGGACATGCTGCGCCTGCTGGCAACACAGACAAAGACCCAGGTGTCAATCGTGCTCGAAGTTGCTCCAACCTTTGGCACGCGTGCCCAAGCTGTGCGATACCTTTCGCAGCTTCGGCAATCGATCGCCGAGATCATGGGCTGAAACGGGCCACTCCGCGGACAAAATAATTTGTCGCGTCTGCGGAGTGGTACCAAACCCCTATTTCAAATCTGCTATAATCGATTTCATGAAAATCGCCATAGGATATCCTCCTATAGAGTCGCCAAAAGGAACACCGCTTCTTACTCAAAATCGTCAATTTCAATATTTTAACGCCCCAACTTACATTTACCCCATGGTTCCGGCTTATGCTGCGTCGCTGGCAAAAGAGCGTGGGTATGACGTGGTTTGGATGGACGGCATTGCTTCAAAACAAACTTACGTCCAATGGCTCGATGAACTTCAAAAAGAGTCGCCTGACTTATTAATGCTGGAAACCAAGGCTCCTGTGGCAAAACAACACTGGAAAATCGTGAACGAACTTAAAGAAAAACTTCCCAACATGTTAATTGCTATGGTTGGCGACCATGTAACACAAGATCCTAAAGAAACGCTAAACAACTGCCAGGTTGACTATATACTTACCGGTGGCGACTATGACTTTATGCTTAGCGACCTTGCCGACTCCATTACCAAAGGCACGGTTTTGCCGGGCGGGATTTGGGGCAGAAAAGGTGACACTAAGATAAAACTTGGCGATATGGCAAAAGAAGAAGGCGCTTTTTGGGTATCCGGCCCACTAGTCCAAAAGCATAATCTGGACGAGCTTCCCTTTGTCGATCGCGATCTTACCAAATGGGAGCTTTACGCCTACACCAACGGCAACTACAAATACACTCCCGCCACCTACATGTATTCCGGCAGAGATTGCTGGTGGGGTCGCTGCACTTTTTGCGTTTGGGATCACACTCTAAATCCGCAAGGAACCTATCGCCGGTTCTCACCGGAACGACTCTTTGCGGAGGTTAAATATGTTGTCGACAAGTATAAAGTCAAAGAAATTTTTGACGACGCGGGAACGCTCTTTGTTGGTCCACCCCTAAAAAAGTTTTGCGAGCTTCTCATAGAGTCCGGTTATAACAAAAAAGTGGTTTTTAGCTGTAATATGCGCCTTAATGCCCTGTCGCAAGACTATTACGACTTAATGGGTAAGGCTAACTTCCGCTTTATTTTATACGGCATGGAGAGCGCAAATCAGGAAACGCTGGACAAACTGGACAAAGGTCTAAAAGTGGAACAAATAGAAGAAGGCGTGCGAATGGCTAAAAAGGCCGGCTTGGAGCCACATATTACCGTAATGCTGGGCTATCCATGGGAAACGGAAGAAATGGCACAAAACACTATTGCACTAGCCAAGAGTTTGTTTAAAAAGGGTTACGTTGACACCATGCAGGCCACTATTGTTATCCCCTATCCGGGAACACCTTTGTATAAAGAATGCGTGGAAAAAGGCTTGTTTGCCGTGGATCCTAAAGATTACGGGGAGTTTGACATGAGAAAACCGGTTATGAAGATTCCTTTTGCGGAGGCCAGGCTTTTTGAAATGACGCAGGAGCTGTATTCGAGCTTTTTTACGCCGCAGTATTTTGTCCGCAAAATTCTGTCTATAAGAAAAGTAGATGATGTTAAGTTTTATGCTATGAGTGCTAAACGACTCTTGGGACATTTGCTCGACTTTGATAAAAACCAAACCAAGGTGAATATGCTGTCACCTAAGTTTTGGATCGACGCGGGGAGAAGTATGTTTAGCCACCTGGTTCCCACTAAAAATGAGCGATTCTAAACCTAAAGTTTCTGTTTTAATTCCTACACTAAACGCCGCATCGGTTCTTGAATTGTGCCTTAAATCTATCTCCATTCAAAATTATCCAAAAGAGAAAATAGAGATTATCGTTGCCGACGGGGGCTCAAAAGACAAAACCTTAGATATTGCATTTAAATACGGGGCTAAAGTCGTGGAAAATAAACTAAAAACGGGGGAAGCGGGGAAAATGGCTGCCTTACGGGCCGCTACCGGGGATTTTGTTGTCTTAATAGATTCGGATAACATTTTGCCTGATACAAATTGGATGAGGGATATGATAGATCCCTTAATAAAGGAACCTGAAGCCGTTGGAAGCGAGCCTTGGGAATACACCTGGCGCGCCCAGGATGGTTTTATTGCCAGATATTGCGCCTTGATAGGAATGAACGATCCCTTTGTACACTTTTTGGGAGATTATGACCGAATGAACCTACTTACAGGAAGGTGGACTGAAGTTCCGCATGAAGAAGTTGATAAAGGGGGGTACCTTGTGGTGAAATTTGACAAAAGGGGTCTACCAACGATCGGTGCGAACGGAACTGTTTTCAGAACCGGTTTTTTAAAGGAAGCCGCAAAAGGAGACTACTTGTTTGATATAGACATCGTTGCAAAATCCCTAAAGAAAAACGGCGCCGTAACTTTTATTAAAGTAAAAAATGGAATTATCCATACTTTTTGTGAAAGTGATATCAAAAAATTTGCCAGGAAACAACGAAGACGAATTAGTGATCTTTTATATTCTAAATTTGTTGCTAAAAATCGGGATTTTGAATGGGAGGCTAAAGATGAGTTAGGAACGGGAAAAGCTGTAATTACAGAGAAGGTGCAGGGGGTAATTTCTTTGTTTGTATCTGCAGTAATGAATAAGTTCGGAATGATAAAGTTCTTACTAAGTTGTTTAACGGTTTTTCCCTTATTGTATGAGGCTGTAAAAGGCTACACTAAAAAACGGGATCCTGCTTGGTTTTTTCATCCACTAGCATGCGAGATTACTTTATGGATGTATGCGTTAGGAACCATCGCCGGACTGTTTAAAAAGGCAGAAGCCAGCAGGAAAGGATGGAAGCAGTGATGTCGATGTTGTTAAACATTCTGGCATATCATACAGATTTGTCAGGGTTTTCATGGAAAACGGCAAGTGGGTATAAGACTCACAAATTTAGTAATTATTTGACATCGGGTCTCCAACCCTGTTTTATTATTTTCCATGCCTCCAAACCAACCTCGCCAATGAAAATATAAAACATCCAAATAGCAAATTCCTTTGCCAGATCGGATCGACCAATCATTAAAAGGAAGGGGATAAATAGTGTTATTACGCAAACCGAGACTGTTAATATCTTTTGAGGATGTTTATTTTTCTCCACAGAAAATCGCCACAGCAATATTAGCAGTAGCTCTAAAAGATCAGGAACTTTGGGAAAGAAAAGCATTTCAAGAAATACCACAAAGGTAATTGACGCAAATAACCAGAACATCCCGCTCTCCAATACAGAGTCCGTGTAACTCTCCACTAACGGCTGATCTTTGTGATGCTTTTTACTCATAAGTTTTTCCTTTTTGGATAATTTTTCTTAGACATAGTACTAAAAAGAGAAGAAACAAAGTCGAAAGGGAAATTATTGCGCCATAATAAAATAGAATTTGGGGTCTGTATTCCACTACAAGATCATACGAACTTAGATTCTCCGTATCTTGGGGGTTGATTACCCAGTAGTTAGCGTAGCCGTTTGCCACAAAATGATTATCCTTAGCTATCTCTTTTCCCTTAAGATACAGCTTCCATTGACTATGAAAACTTTCACTAAATACCAGAGAATACGGACCGGTTGCTTTGCTAACTAAAATAAGGTATTTGGTTGGATTAACCTTTTTTATTTGTATTTCCGGACTCTCCGGAGATGTGCCGATTGATGTTTTAGTTTGTTTCAGAATTATTTTGGGACTAAAGATCTCCTCCACCCTTATATCGCCAATATCTAAAGAGTTAATATCCTTTCCGTCCTTGTTGTAAAGATAAAGCTTGCTTGTTCCACCGACATTTCCTGCAAAGAAGAATGGGTCCTGCCCCGTCTTTTTTAAGATCTCTCCCAACTGTAGTACCGATGCATTTGGAACAGAGCTATCCTCAACAATCGTAAAAGAAACTGAATCTAAATCTCCATTGTATTTAATGGAAACCTGATATCTCCGATTTGGTTCTAAATTTAACAGCTCTCTGCTTATACTGTTTTTTCCGTCCACAGTCTCCTTTTTCCACTCCGACATCTTGAGAAATATCTGCGACCGATGGTAAAAATCTAAAAACAAAGAGTTACCCTTAGTAAAGGATATAACTCCGTAATTTACATAGTCGTTATTCGATTTACTTAGGTTTTGAGTAGCTTCTCCGGACAAAGTAGCGCCCGTGTTTCTATCTTTAAAATAGATTCTTGCGTTTTTGGCGGCATCGTCTAAGTTTTCAACAAGGATTTCGTAATCCCCGGTCTCCGGAATTTCCATAGGGTAGCAGCTGAACATGCAGCCTTTTACTAACGCCCAAGAGTCAAAATTATACAGAAGAGAAAGAAAAAAGTTGTGGACATCTCCCTGGTCGCCATACTCAACATTAACCATTATAAGATTCTTAAGAACTTTTTCGATAATTTTATTACGTTCTGTAACCTGGGTACGCGTCTTTAGTTCTTCTTCCACGGCCAACTTTAATCCTTGCAGTGCGAAGGCTATTTCTCCCTGCAGTGGTTGGTTATGGTATAGGTTTTGCGACTTCATCTCAAACGCCACCCGTACAATATTTAGCAATTGAATGTCAACTTGATCCTTGGAGTCATTCTGTGGGGGCCATACCCACGCTGGACTCCATGTGTTATCCATAAGAGTATCCAAAGAGATGAGTTCCTCCAATATTACAACTGTCTTCGTATTTTGTTCATCCAAAGTCGGTTTGTTAACCTCTTTAAAAAGGTAGTTTGTTTGTTTGTCGTAATCCGGAACAAGGAGTAGGTACGGAAAAAATCTTAATTCGTCATACACAAACAATGTTTCTTTGGGAACGTAAAAACTAGGCAGAACATATTTATCGTCCACCTTGTAAAGAGAGGCAGACTCTCCATCATATAGATTAGATATTAAACCCTCCTTTTCTAATTCCTGAACTTTAGGCAGTGACTGAGAGATAAACTGATCGGCCACACCTTTATGGTAAATAAGGTGGGAAACGTTAAAGTATGAAAGCAGTTTTATATACCACTCTGGATTTAAACGAGTCCCATTAAATTCTGCAGTGGGCGACCAGTTAAATAAGTTTAGCTGTGAGGCATTTTGTCCAATGGTGGGCTTTACCAAAAGATTCTGTGTAACGTTAAATCCAATTAATTTCCATTTTATGTAATTTACCCACGCAGGTGTGTTCAACACACTGAATGGCAGATCCTGAACCTTTGAATCCTGAGTATCTGCATTCACAATATCGGCGATTTTATAGTAGTCGGAAGGAATTTTAACTAAACCAGAATACTTTGAAGTTGTGTAGTCCTTTGTAGGATCGTCGCCCAAAGTTATGCTGTATTTAGTTTGAATGCCACCCATTAAAAATGGAGCTCCTGCAAACAAAGTCGCCACTAAAACAACGTAGATATATTTGTTAGCGGTAAATTTTAAGGGTATGAGACCGTAAATGGCAGTAAGCATCAAAAAAGGCATAAAAAGAGCGATTTTTTCGTAGCTTCTAAATATAGATAAAAGAGGAATAACGGAAAAAACCTTTAAAGTGAGTTCGCCAAATGGACCTTGCCCTTTTTTTATTAGAAACATAAAAATAACACAGATTGAAAGCAAGACTAAAGACAGTCTTTTACGCAAAACGGCGGGTTCATTCTTTGACTTTATTAAAAACACTACAAGTAGAAGTATTGGAATAAACGGAAACAGATAAAGAAACCAACGGTTGTGAGAAAACGGAAAGAACCCTCCATAACCTGGTAAACCTATCAGGATGGACAAGATATCCGCCGACTGGGTTCTGAGCCATAGATTAAAGTTAAACATTCCACCGGCCAAACTCGATAATTCGCCCCGTAAAGCCATGTAAGTAGGCGCAACCCAAACTGATAGAGTCAGCAGAGAAAGTATCGAAAGAATTAATAATGATAAAACAAGTTTCCTATTTATAACAACGACTTTTAACAGAATAGAAAAAGCCAAAAATAGACAAAAAAATAGACATAAAGAAACGAAAAACGCTACATTAGTAAAACCGGGGATAGACAAAAAGAGCAAGACAAGAAAGGCTAACGTATTATTAAGGGAAGGTTTAGAAATGTAACGGTAGAATACCGCACCCAATAAAGGAAGGGTTATATATAAAAAAACTTGGTGTGAAAAACCCCACGTGTAAGTGTAGAAATATATAGTTGTGAGGTTTATTGAATAGATAAGCGAAAAAACTCTGGTAAAAACAGTAAGTTTTTCTTTGAAGATAAGTTTTAAGGCCAACAAGAAGGAAAAGTAGGAAAGTGATAAGAAAAGAAAAAGTACGTACGACAAAATATTAGTGTCGTTAAGACCCAGTTTGTGGGGCAGAAGATAGAAGATAAAATAATACGGAGAAGCCGCAAACCAGGAGAAGAATCCTCCCTCGCTGGGAGCTGATATACCATTACCCCAAGTGTAAAAAAGGTTTTTGAAAATGTTTTCTATGTTTATTGGCTGAGCAAAATCTCCACTAACATAAATGTAGCCCTGTGGAAAACGGTTGATAAAAACAACCCACAGAAAGATAAGAAGCGGCCAGAGGATATTTAGTATTAATGAAACAACGGGATGTCTGGATAAGAAACTTTTGTAGGCTTGAAAAAAGATGAGAATTTTACCGGGCACCTTTGTCATGTTCTTGCTATCAGGCGATTTTATCCTCACATTTTGGCTTTAATGCCTGCTTCTGTCAATCCAATGAAAAGAATTGGAGGCCCCTTGCAACAAAGATTATGCTTTTGTTGTAGGTAGCCCCCCTTGCCACCGGTTAGGCAAGTTCACGAGCAGGCAAACTCCTGGTAATATTCACCCAGAGCTAGTTCAATCTGCCCTTCGACTCCGTTCGGCACTCCCTCACGCTCCGCGATGTCAGCCCCCAGAGCCCGCAGGAAGTCGATGAACGCACGGAAGTGTGCTTTCTCAATCAACGCACGCACCTCGTCACAAGAAAGCATGGGCACCCACTCCAAGTTCCACATGAATGCGCGCCATAAGCTTCGGCGTGCCTTCTTGTAGTCGAAGAGGTGTTCCGGTTCCGGATCGTATATCGGGTTATCCTCGAGCTGGTGTTGTGCCCCTTCGATGACATTGAGCGGGAATAGCCTGACCATCTTGTCCAGGTCCATCAAGGCAACCAGCAACCAGGGATGTTCACCGATTTGACACTCCCTCTGAGAGTGGTTTGCCACCGCGTACGCGATGCGCGCACGCGCGTCGTTTTCGAAAGGACTGTCAGCGAGCTGCATCAGCACATAAGGCTCGTCACCCCCCGCTTTCTGTACATCTACTTTCCACTCCCGAACCCGGTCGACGTTGTGCCACCAAATAGCGGCAAGAAGCTCTGTGAAAGTTCCATCGTCTGCCGGGTCGAGGCCGGGGTAGTATCGGCTGATCGCCTCAAGCACCCCTTTAGCTCGCGCCAACATCATCCTCACATGACTGATCTCGTGCCCCCCAACGACATGGGGAATGTGGTACAGCGGCTCCAACTGTTGCTCAAGTGCACGCAGATACGCGTCCATTTTTCACCTCTATTTTGTTTTCAAGACTAGCTGGATTGCTAGATACGGCTATTTTACGCCAAAAAGTCTATATCGTCAAATACTATAGGGTTGTAATAATGTGCATACAAATTGAGAAAATTAGACTTTTCCTTTATTATCAAATGAACATGAAATTTGTTGAAAGCATTGTTGAATTCGAAAGAAGAATCGGAGATACTTTTGCCGGTAAAAACAGTACGAGCGAACCCTCAGAAGATGCCGTGCATGAGGTGATAAAGGGAGGGAAGGGTTGGGAGGCTGGAACCATAGACCACAAAAATGTGACCGTGCCTGAAGGCGGACGAACCCTAGAACAATATCAAAATGCACTTGGATTCAGCGAAAGTGATTTAAACGATAAAGTTATATTGGATCTTGGTGCCGGCTCTGAAGTCAAGATAGCCACAGAATTGAGAGAAAGAGACTGCGGGGCAAAAGTGTTTGAGTTAAGTCCTGATTTTATGTTTCAGAAATACAGAAACACGGCAATAATATCAGCCGCTCGTAAATACCAAACAAAACTAATGGGGGTGGCGGGGCTCTTGAACGATTTACCTTTTGTAGACGAAACTTTTGACACCATATTAGTATTCCATGTAGCCGAGCACATTCATAATAAAGAAATTTGGCAGGAAGGAATCATGGATATATGCCGTGTGCTAAAGCATGGCGGGAAAGCATTTATAGGTCCTACCTCTCCCAAAATGAGGTACAACGAAACAACTAAAAGCTGGGAATTTTATGATCCCCATTACGAAGCGCTTGTGAAAGATGAGCAAGTGGCGAAGTTCCTAGACGAGCAAGGTGTAACCCTGCGCCTTGAGGACTTGCCCGACTCTGATGAAAATAGGGTAAAGGTTTACATTCCCGATATGGGTGCGGCCCAGGTCTTTGGACGCTATCTATCTCATCGGATTATTCTAGAGAAATAACTTTGTTCTTGTTTTCCGCTATATTTCATACTAAAATGCGTGCATGCTAGCAACTCAGTTAACTAACGTAGGAAATGAGTCTCAACAAAGTTATGAGAAGTTAAACCCCCATGATGTAGTTGTTTTTGCCACCACGTTCTACAAAAATTGGCAATCAAGTCAAACGGATATAACTAATGCCGACTCCGCGCGCGGAAACGCTTCCATTGATACATTCAGACAAGCAGTAGAAGGCGACTACCAAGTTGTAGTTGTAGATGGTGGAAGCTCAAAAGAATACCTTGAAACTTTAGAGCGTATGGGAGTAAAAGTTCTCGCACAGGAAAAGCCTGGCATGGTAGAGGCTAAAAGAGAAGCGCTGGAAAAGTCCGTTGATCTGAATCCGAGAGTCCTTCTGTTGATTCAAGCAGAAAAAACTGAAGTAATACCTTACATATCGCAATTGGTGGATCCCATAGCCAGAGGGGAAGCCGATATAGTAATGGCCGGACGCGACCCGTCCCTATTCAGGACAACATATCCAAGCTTTCAGGTGGAATCAGAAGAGTTTGGAAATAGGTGGTGCAACAGGATTGCTCAACATCTGGGGATCCTCCCCACGGACACTCAATTCGATTGGTTTTTTGGAGTGAAAGCATTCAGAAACGATCCAGAACTAGTAAGGATGTTTATGGAGCGATATCAAGTCGATGATCCGGAATGGGCAAAAAGGCGAGGAGGAGCCAATCCGGAACGATACACAAATTTTGACTTTTTTCCTGTATTAGCTGCACTTCATTCTGATAGGAAAGTTGTTGGTGTGGATATTCCCTTTTCCTATCCGCCGAAGCAAAAAGCAATGGAGGAAACGCTAGCTGGAGATTTTATCGAAAAGCGTCGTATGCAGAGGGAAACCATACTGGTAGAGGTTATGCAATTTGCCCGGTATCTAGTTGATGAAAGTAACCCCAAAGGTCATCTTAGTAAACAGCCCTCTAGTAACGTTTAGTCTTACACTTCCTAAGCAAGAAAGTCTTTCACTTAGTGTTGCGTTATTGCATGAATTACTATACTATTTACAAGTCGCTTTTAAGATTAGCTTATGACACAAAAACGAGCTTTTATTACAGGAATAACTGGACAGGACGGATCATACCTGGCGGAGCTACTCTTACAAAAAGGGTATCAGGTCCATGGTTTGCGTAGAAGAACCAGCCTTTTTAATTCATCCAGAATAGACCATATAATTGAGAAGAACTTCTCTTCAGGGGATGTGCAGCTTCATTACGGCGATCTTTCAGATTCATCCAGTCTTATAGAACTTGTCGCCCGACTCAAACCAACCGAGATATACAATCTAGGAGCACAGAGTCACGTTGGCGTAAGCTTTAATATTCCCGAATACACCTGCGATGTAGATGCTCTGGGAACGCTAAGGTTGTTACAGGCCGTTAGGCACACAAGTCCACAAACCAAATTTTATCAAGCTTCCTCAAGCGAAATGTTTGGAAAAGTTCTTGAAACTCCTCAAAAGGAAACTACCCCCTTTAACCCCCAATCTCCCTATGCCATATCAAAGGTTTTTTCTTATTGGACGGTTAAAAACTACCGCGATAGTTACGGGACTTTTGCTTGCAATGGAATACTTTTTAACCACGAGTCGCCAAGGAGAGGTAGAACTTTTGTGACTAGAAAAATCACCAGAGCTGTAGCTGACATTTTCCATAAAAAACAAAAGATATTGTATCTGGGTAACATCCATACGTCTCGAGATTGGGGACACGCAAAGGATTATGTGGAAGCGATGTATCTAATGATGCAACACAAAGAACCGGATGACTTTATTGTAGCCACAGGAGAAACCCACACCGTAAAGGAGTTTGTGGAGCTGGCGTTTGAACATATTGGAATCAAAATAAAATGGACCGGCAAGGGGCTAAAAGAAATAGGTTATGATACAAAAACAAAGAAGACATATGTTAAAATCGACCCACAATACTTTAGACCTTCCGAAGTTGAATTTTTGCTTGGTGACCCTTCAAAGGCCAGAAAAATCCTTGGTTGGAAACCTAGACACAACTTTAAAGAACTGGTCAAAGAAATGGTCGAGTTTGATATCAAAAACGAAGGGTTAAACAACGGATACCTCAACTACTAACTTATGCTAAAGCTAATTCGTTCAACATTTTACAAAGAGAAAGAAACAAAGAAAAAACTGGCCGAGTTTATCAAAAAGGCCGATATATTAAGTATGTACGATGAGTGTAGAAAGTTTGAAAGGCTGTTTGCAGAAAAACAAGGTAGAAAATACGCGTTGTTTGTCTCTAACGGAAGTGCCGCAAATTTAGCACTCATTCAAGCATTGTTAAATACGGGTAAAATATCAAAGGGGGATAAAGTTGGGTTTTCAACAATAACATGGGCTACAAATGTAATGCCCCTCATACAGCTGGGTCTTGAACCTATCCCCGTTGACTGCGAACTTGAGAGTTTAAACATTTCCGTTAAGACCATCAAAGCCTCCTATAGTAAAGATAAGTTTAAGGCTCTTTTTGTTACTAATGTTTTGGGGTTTGGCGGAGAACTAAATAAAATAGCGTCGTTCTGTAAGGAAAACAAAATAATTCTTATAGAGGACAATTGCGAAGCACTAGGTTCAAAAATCGGCAGTACATTATTAGGAAACTTTGGGTTTGCTTCAACTTTCTCAACCTATGTTGGACACCACTTGTCCACAATTGAAGGGGGCATGGTGTGTACGGATGATGAGGAATTTTACCACATGCTTTGTATGGTGAGGGCCCATGGGTGGGACAGAAACATTCCCGAGAAAGCGCGCACCGATCTAATAAAAAAACACAAAATTGATCCGTTTGTGTCCAAATATACTTTTTACGACCTAGCCTATAATGTTAGACCTACAGATATCCAGGGTTTTATTGGAAATGTACAGATAAATTATTGGGATGAGGTTGTTGGCAAAAGAGAAAGTAACTATAAACTATACGAAAAGACAGCCAATAGCAACAATCACTTATATCATTACAATGTACCTTATATGTCGCTGGTTTCTAACTTTACCTATCCCTTAATTTTTAAGACTAAAGTTTTGTATAGAAAATACCGCGATAGGTTCATAAAGCACGACATTGAAATTAGACCTGTTATCGCGGGAAATATAACAAGACAGCCCTTCTTTAAAAAATACATTTCAAAAACATACGAAACACCCGTAAGCGAATTAGTTCACGAAAATGGCTTTTACATTGCTAATAACCCTGAACTAACAAAAGGCGAGCTTGAGTTGCTTTGTAGCTTGTTAAAAAAATGAAACAGAATATGAACATGAATAAAGCGGAAATAACAAAGCTCAAGAAGCTGGCCATTCAAGTAAGACGAGATGTAATAAGAATGATCTACGGATCTAAAGACGGACATATTGGGGCGGCTATGTCTATAGTAGAAATGCTGGTAGTACTTTATTCAAAAATTCTCAAGATAGATAAGCGGGATTTATCAAATAAAGAAAGGGATAGATTTATTCTTAGTAAAGGGCACGGCTGTGTATCTTTGTATTCTGTGTTGGCGAGACGGAGATTTTTCCCTATGGATGAGCTTGAAAAGTTTTGCACAAGAAATGGAATCCTTGGCGGCCACCCTGACCATAATAAAATTCCAGGCGTTGAAGTATCCACCGGTTCTTTAGGACATGGATTTCCCATGGGTGTGGGGTTTGCCATGGCGGCAAAATTAGAAAAGTCGCACCGCAAGATATTTTGCGTGGTTGGAGATGGAGAATGCAACGAGGGGTCAACATGGGAAGCGGCAGCTATAGCCTCTCACCAAAAGTTGGATAATCTGGTAGTTATATTGGACAATAACGAAATGCAATCAAGTGGGAGTGCTGTTGCCGTGCAAGATCCACATGACCTAAAGTTAAAATGGTCGGCTTTTGGTTGGGAAACTCTAGATGTGGAAGGACATGATATTAACAAAATTTATGGCGCACTAATTAAATGTCCGTTAATCAAAGGTAAACCTACAGCTTTGATTGCCCACACAGTTAAAGGAAAAGGTATACCGTTTATGGAAAACGATAACAAATGGCATACCGGAATTCCAACGGAAGAAGAATATCTTAAAGCAATGGAAGAGCTTGACCTACAAGAAAAACACTATGAGAAAAACCTTTGTTAAAACAATAGAGAAGTTGTTTGATGAAGATCCCAAAGTGGTATTGTTCCTGGGTGATATCGGTGCCTTTCTTCTTAGAAAGATTAAGGATAAATACCCGGACAGATTTTTTAATGTGGGAATTTCCGAGGCTGCAATGATCAGCGCGGCGGCAGGAATGGCTCTTGATGGGTGGAAACCATTTGCATATACTATAACGCCGTTTATTACATCCAGAGTCTTTGACCAAATACGCGTGGGGGTTGGCTGCCATAGCGCAAATGTAAAAATTGTAGGAATAGGAAGCGGAGTCTCCTACAGTTCCCTGGGTGCCACCCACCATTCAATTGAGGATATTGCCATCATGAGAACAATTCCCGGAATGCGAATATTTACCCCGGAAAATGCAGAGGGAACCGAAAAGACACTTAGAGAAGCCGCTCGAATAGACGGACCAACTTATATTAGGCTGACGCTGAACTTGCCAGAACAAACCGAAAACCAAACAAACAATAACAAATTCGCAGATTATAGAATCGCTCGCAGGGGAAACAGTCAAGTGGTAATTATCTCCTTTGGAGAGACAGTAAAAGAAAGCTTATTGGCCGAAGAGAGATTAACAAAGAAAGGAATAGATCCCACAGTAGTGGGTATAAACACTATAAAGCCTCTGAATAAGGAGATTATAAACATCATCAGTAAGGCAAAATATCTATTCACCGTTGAAGAACATAGCGTAATTGGCGGGCTGGGGTCTGTGATAGCCGAATTGGTTGCCGAATTACCAGCCGGTACAAAGCCCATGCTTACTCGTATTGGTATAGACGATAAGTACCTTGACATTTACGGTCACAAGCAGGAGCTGTATCAATACCTTGGACTGGACGGAGAATCAATTTACAGAAAGGTACTACAAAAATGCAAAAAGCGTCAGAAATAATTCGCAAAGATTTAGAAGAAATTTACAACGAGTTAAAAAGTGAAAAAGAAAAGATTCTTGGTAAGACCTTTCTGATTACAGGTCCGGAGGGATTACTCGCCAGCTACCTGGTTGAAACCATCTTATATTTTAACGACAAAAATCCAAAAAAAGAGCCTGCTAAAGTCATAGGTTTGCAAAGGTCAGGAATGGATAAAAACGGGAGATTGGGTTATCTATTGGGAAGAAAAGATGTAATGTTTGTGAAGCACGATTCTATAAATCCTTACGAAACAAAGAGGAAAGTTGATTATATAGTTCATGCCGCCGGTAGATCTGCACCAGCTTTTTTTGAGAGCGACCCTCTTGGAACCCTGGATGTTAATGTTAAGGGTATTAGATGGATTCTGGAATACTCTAAAGAGCATAAGGTTTCAAGTATCCTTTACATGAGTTCCGGTGAAATTTACGGAAATCCAACACCAGAAAATATTCCAACACCAGAAACATATAACGGAAACGTTTCCCCCTTAGCGCCTCGTGCCTGCTACGCCGAATCTAAAAGATTAAGCGAAACATTATGTAATATCTACTTTAAAAAATTCGGTGTCCCCATTAAGATTGCCAGACCATTTATTGTATACGGTCCTGGGCTAAAGGTGGGAGATAGAAGAGTCATGGCCGAATTTATGAAGTCCGGACTCGAAAAGAAACCCATTCAAATGCTCAACAAGGGACTGGATACAAGGTGCTATTGTTATGTCTCAGATGCCACGGTTTTATTTTTCCGTTTGCTGTTTTCAAACCTTAATGCGGATCCGGTTAATGTGGCCAATAATAAAGAGGAAGTTACTATAAAACATCTAGCAGAAATAATTCACGAGCTGTGCGGAATAAAGGAGGGTGTGAGTGTAAAGGAAAACTCAGATAAAAGCCACGTTGTGGACGCACCTTCCAGGGTTCACCCCAACATTGAAAAGGCCGAGAAACTGCTAAAGTATAGTCCCAAAGTGTCGTTAAAAGAAGGTTTAAAAAGAACCATAGAATGGAACAGAAGCCTACTTCAGTGAAGAACACTTTAATAGCCTGCCCATACTGTCATAGTCAACTTTTTGACGAGGGAAAAGAATTCCTAAGATGTGCCAAGTGCAATATTGAAAAGAAGTATATAAAAATTGGTAAAATTTATAGCTTTTTAAACTCTGCAGAAAAGGATCTGGACCTCTCAATAGCTAAATGGAACCAATATTATTCAAACCTAGAGAGTCACTATATAAAGGAGCGCCTTCAAGCGTACGTCACTGAGGATTTTTCCTATGTCTATCCGCAGTTAACAGAAAATGAAACCCTAAACAAAAATAAGGTTTTCTTAGAAATCGGTTGCGGACCAATGTTTTTTGCCAGTCAAATAGCTCGGGAGGTCAAGCTTGTCATTGGGGTGGATTTTTCGCTTGAAGCATTAATGTTGGCCCAAAAACTGCTGGATCAAGAAGGGATAGATAACTACCTTTTAATTCATGGCGACATTAAGTATATGCCCCTAAGCAGCTCGTGTGTTGATCTAATTTATGGCGGTGGCGTACTAGAACACTTTAAGGACACTTCAAAGGCCGTTTCCGAAATGTATAGAGTGCTAAAAGACAATGGAAAAACCTTTAATACAGTTCCCTATCTAAATCTAGGATCGCTTACTTATAGGCAAATGTGGGGCAATATTCCAAACGTACCGATGCTAAAACAGCTAGCGGAATTCATTCACATCAAAGTGCTAAAATCGCGACATATGAAGTTTGGGTATGAACTTTCCTTCACTTCGTCGAACTTAATAAGGTTACATAAACAGGCGGGCTTTAGAAAAGTCGTTGTAAGCCACTTTAAAACAAGGTTAGTATTTGAATATATAAAGAATCCAATAGTCAGAAATGTTGTTACGTGGATGGCAGAAAACTTGCCCATGTTCTGGCCAATGGTAAAGGTGGAGGCAAGTAAATAACATGTGTGGAATTGCCGGAATAATAAATGTGAATCAAAAGTATCGTGGCGTTACTCAAAATATGCTGGACTTGATTCACCATAGAGGACCGGACGACCAGGGTATTCTGGAAGACTTTGATAGAAAAATCTCCTTGGGGTCTAAAAGATTAAGTATTATTGATCTTTCTGAAAAAGGTAGAATGCCCATGCAAAACATGGATAAATCGGTTGCGGTTTGTCAAAACGGGGAAATATATAACTTTAAAGATCTTAAAAAAGAGCTGGCGGGAAAAGGCTATCAATTTAAATCCGAGTCCGATACGGAAGTAATTCTGCATGGTTATAGAGAATGGGGCGAGGGGGTTTTTGAAAAACTTAGGGGGATGTTCGCCATTGCTTTATACGACTATAAAAAAGAGACGGCGTTTTTAGTTAGGGACAGAATTGGAATAAAACCCCTCTATTACTTAAATAAAGAGGGTTGCCTTTTCTTTTCAAGTGAAGTAAAAGCTTTTAAAGCGGTACCTGACTATAGTCTGAAAGAAAATGTTGATCGCGACAAAGTTGAACTATTACTCGGGTTCATGTTTCTACCGGATCGAATAAACACTTTGTTTAAAAATATCAAAAAGGTGGAACCCGGTTGTTATTTAAAATGGGAGGCAAAGTCCAAACAGATAACTAATAGAAGGTATTGGTCCTTACCTCGAATAAATGAAAACAGTAAAGATACGTTCGAAGAAGCAGTGGAAAAACTGGATGACTTGCTAAAGACATCTGTTATGGAGCACATGGTCTCCGATGTGCCTGTGGGAATACTGTTGTCTGGAGGACTGGATTCGTCATTAATAGCTGCGTATGCCCAGAACTCAACGAGTAATAAGATAAAAACATATACCGCGAGGTTCGATCATAAATTCAATGAAAGTCAGAATGCGGCAAAAGTTGCTGAGTATTTAGGAACAGATCACCACGAAGTGTTTATTGACACTAAAAACATAATCAATAATATTGAGAGTTACGCCCCGATATTTGATGACATGGGTACTTTTGACGGGGGGGTGATATCTACAGCGATACTTTGTAAAGAATTAAAGCGGCAAGGCATCACGGTTATTCTTTTGGGTGAGGGGTCGGATGAAATATTTGGAGGTTATTCGTGGTTTGGGCTTTCAAAGCTTCCTTTTTCTATTCTACCCACACCTTTAAAAGCGACTGCCTACTACTATGCAATATCAAGAAATATCTCCTTTAAAACACCAAGGTACATATCCTACTGGAATTCAATTTTCAAGCAAAACAAGCAAGATGATGTTTTTAGAACCATCTCTTCGGTTGAGGTAAATATACAGCTCCCAAACCACCTTCTTATGAAGGTAGACAAGGCAACAATGTCCGCATCCGTTGAGGCTAGAGTTCCCTATTTGGACCATCGAATCGTGGAGTACGCATTTAGTCTTCCAAATAAATACAAGATAAAAGGTGAGACATTCAGTATGAATGGTTCAAATGAAAAATACATATTGAGAAAAGTAGCCGAAAAATACCTTCCGTCTGATGTAACCACAAGAAAAAAGCGGGGATTTATGCTACCAATGTTTGATGTATTAACTAACAATATCGACAAAGTAAGATCTTATATATTGGGTGCGGACTCATTAACATCTGGTATCGTAGGAAGGAAAACTCTTGAAAGTTCATTAGATTTTAACTGTTTTGGACCCATAAAAATGCAAAAGGAATATTTACTCTGGAGAATGTTCCTGCTCGAAGTTTGGAACAAGACATTATGACAACACCAACAACAAGAAAAAAAGTAGTTATCCTTGTACACAGAATATTCACGGCAACGGGAATCAAACCAGGAGGAATAGACTATGTTACCTCCTTTCTCGAGAATACAGGATTTGAAGTAATATTTATTGAGCATCCGCTTGCCGGAGTACACAGCTCAAGAATAAAAAACGGAGAACAAATCCGGGAGTACAAAATCCCATTTTCCGGCGTAATCAGGTGGCCAATCGAAATAGTGTTTAATATTTTTAAAACTCTCTCGTATGGGAAAATTGACCTAATTATTGCCGTAGATCCACTCAACTTTGTGTCAGCTTATGTCGTTAGTCTCCTGAGAAAAACGCCTGTGCAGTTTCATGCCGTAGATTTTTCAGAATGTCGATTTGAAATAAAATTGCTTGATGCTTTCTATAGAAAAATTTACTATTTCTCCATTGCTCACGCATCTTTTGTAACATATGTAAGCAAAAACATGCGGGAAATTGTACAGCCACGCGTTAAAAATCCGGATAGAGCAGTATTCTTGCCAAACTCCCCTGATTATGAACATGCCGCGCGTATAGACCCAAAAGAGAAAGATCGTTACGAGTTAGTTTATACAAAATCTAACATTAGTGACACCGAAATCGACATGTTGCTGGATTTAACGTCGTTGTTAAAGGAAAAGTTTCCGTCAATAAAATTAAATGTTATTGGAAAAGCAAGCCGGCGTAATTTAGAAAATATAGTAATATTACACGGTCTTGTTGACTATCAAACTAACATAAAAATAATGTCAAAATCTTATATCGGTGTAGCCTGGTACGAAAACGTAAAATCATTTGAAAAATACGCCGACTCTTTAAAAATTCGAGAATACGCTGCATCGGGTTTGCCCGTTGTGTGCAACAGAAATATATCAACAGCTGTTGAGGCTTACGAGAGAGGCTTGTTAATACTTTGCGAAAATGTCAAAGAGCTTGCGGAAGGTCTGGAAAGATTAATGTCGGACACCAACCTTTATTCTGACATGAGAGATAAAGCGCTTAATTGGGCAAAGGAAAACGATAAAAGTAGATTACTTAATAACCTGTACAGGTCGGTTAGCTTGATATAGAATCGTGAACATGAGCAAGGTAATATTAAATCTAGGTTGTAATAATTCAAGAATCCCAGGCTCAATAGGTGTAGATATAATAAAAAAAGATACCGTGGACATAGTTCATGATTTGAACCAAACACCATATCCTTTTACGGACAATTATGCTGACGAAATCCACATGTACCATGTATTAGAACACTTGGATGATCCAGTAAGAGTTATTGAAGAAGTTTACAGAATACTTAAACCTAAGGGTCGATTATATCTTAGAGTTCCGCATTTTAGCAGCTTATATGCCTGGGGCGACATTACACATAAAAGAGCTTATTCAATATACTGCTTTGATATTTTCGACGCCAAACGGGATTACAAAAAATGGGGCTATTCTGGGGCGCGATTCAACATTGTCACACGTAAAATCAGGTATTTCTATACCTGGCCTAATGAGGAATGGTACATGAAGTATATTGTTGCCCCCGACTGGCCTCCACTGGCAGGATTAATACTAAAACCAATAATCTTGGGGGTGAACTTTCTAATTAATTTGTCGCCCGAATTGTTTGAAAGATTCTGGTGTTATTTAGTAGGTGGAGCGGCAGAAATTTACATGGTGATGGATGCAAAAAAGTAATCTAAATACAAACATAAGAATATTGTATGTAGTCAATTTCTATGGAACACCGCCACTAAATTTTCTATCAAAGTATCTTGCCGAAAACACTGATTATAAACTCACCGTTATAAAGCTCCCCTCTGTGTCGCTATCTAAAAGCGGGATTGAATATGAGGCGTTTGTCCTAGATGAAGTGGGGCAAAAGACTACATTAAAATTTAGGTCTTCACTTAAGATCCCTTCCTACATGGCGTTTATGCTGCAGTATATTCTTAACACATACGCCGCCTGCAAGCTCACTAGAAATAGAGGGGTTTTTGATTTAGGCATCGGAGAGACTAGCTTTGGGTCTTTTGTAATGTGGATCTATAAGATTCTAGGTCGAGTACATAAAACTGTATTTATGAGCGGTGATGTACTGCCCATCTTTGATCGTAAAATCAAGCCGTACTACCTTAATTCTGATAACGCAATAATAAAACTCGTGGATAAAATCTTTGTGCTTATCCAACTATTACTTAGAAAGGTTGGCATAAAAAATGATGTAGTTTGGTATGCCAATCAAAAAACACGGGAGTGGGATTTAGAAAATGGACTGACAGCAAAATCATATTTTGTCGCTCCGGCGGTTACTATAGACAAAAATGAGTCGCTTGAAAATTTGAAAACTGTAAGAAATGAAAACTCCTTGGCCTATATAGGACGACTGGACGCAAACGCCGGGGTAGACGTGGCTTTAGAAGCCTTAGCACTTATGGTAAAAGCAATGCCCAATGTCAAAATTACTTTTGTGGGCGGAAGTGAAACAGCGGTCAAAAAATACCAGGAAATGGCTAAGCAGTTAAACATAGAAAGTAATGTGGACTTTAAAGGGTTCGTTGAAAAAACTGAGGATGCCATAAAAATTATTAGACAAGCCAAAATCGGGCTGGCTCTATATAAACCAGAGAAGGAGAATGTTTCCATGTATGCCGATGTGTCTAAACCCAAAGAGTATTTACGGGCCGGCCTACCTGTTATTATGACTAACGGCGGACCGTCCCTTGGAGACGAGCTCCGGGATCTTGGTGCCGGAGTTCTTGCTAATTTTGATTCAGTTGATATAGCTAAAACATTAGTAGATGTTCTAAGTGATAACAACAGGTATAATAATCTACTCAAGGGGGTCACAGATGCAGCAGAAAAGTATGACTATCGAGAAAACTTTCGCAAAGTATTTGAAAACATACAAAACAAGATCTAATTAGTCTGTTCTAATGTTCTATCAAGAACTAGGTCCCAAAGATATTTATTTGCAAGTTTTAAAGCAGCCCCTCTGAAAACCTCTGCATTATTTGGATTAAGAATCCTCTTCAAGGCATCTACAACCGAACCCTTTTCGTAAGAGACTACAATCCCGGCGCCGCTTTCCGCCAGCTCCTTGGAGAAAGGGAAAACATTTGTTGTAATTACAGGAAGACCAGCAGAAAGGTAGTCCTTAATCTTTCCAGGGTCAGAAAGCTTTGTGAAACTTGAGAGTTCTGGGTGATATAGTGCCATGCCAACTAAAGATCTTTTATAAATTTCGTCCACCTTGTTTTCATCGTCCACAAAACCATGAAATATCACACAAGATGACAGACCGGCATCGGACACTTTTTGTTGTGCGGATTCTGTATAAGGACCCCTCCCAACTATCTCCAATGTCAAATTTGGATAGGCCTTTCTCGCCTCCGCAAATGAGTCGATCATCAAGTCAATACCCTGATGAGGTTGAATGTTGCCCATAAAAAGCACTGTTTTAGCGTTCTGAATTTTTTTCTGCACAGCTTCATCACGCATCACTATTCCTAAAGGCATCACAACCTGCGGGGCAAAGCGAATGCCGTTTAAATCTTTCTCTCTTTGCTTGGACATCAACTCAGACGCGCACCATATAACATCCACTTCTTTTGAAACTATCTTGTCAATAACCCTAAATGACTTTACATCCGTAAAATAGTCCCCGCTGGAATAAGCGATCCGTTTCACAAGACCAAGCTTCTTCATTAAGACGCCAACCAGGCTGTATATGTGACCTTCGCCGATAAAAAATTCAAAACGTCTGCGTAACTTAATAAAGGTTTGTATAATAGCCAAGGCGTAACCAATATAAGAAGCGTACGGAAATTTATCCGTAATAGAGACTGGCATGCTAAACACCGAAAAAACTTCTATTAGCTTCCCGTCTTTATAATGCTCGCATACAGGCTTTCTTGTTTTCAAAAACTTTGGAATAACATTAAGCAGATAAAAATCTTGGGTCCGATACCTAAAATAATTGGCCATGCCTTCCTTTTTGCATAAAACGGCACAAGAAACCATTATCACTGACTTCATAGACATATATTCCATTCTACAGTACGCTGTAGACCAGTGTATACATCAATTTTGGGTTTATAACCAAGTTCGTTTTTAAGCTTAGAGATATCCGGACAGAACCTCTTGGGTGCAGATTTAATATATTCCTGTGATAAATTATCGTCACATTTGGGACTACCTTTAACACCGCGGATTCTGTGCAGTAATGACGCCATTTCTTTTATGGAATATTCATCAAGATCACTGCCAACATTGTAGGCTTCTCCGGGTCGACCTGTTAGGATAATTCTAAAAAACGCTTCCGTTGCGTCCGACACATAACAATCCGATCTTATATCCTCGCCACTGCCTTTCATAACAATAGGTTTTTTATCCAACACTTGCTTTAAAAAGTCCGACAAGACTTTCCCATCGTTAACGGTTACACCAGGTCCGTAAGTCACAAAGATTCTGGCAATGTATACAGGAACACTGTATTTTTTAGCAAATATTGAACACAAGGTTTCTGATAGCCTTTTTGACTCTGAATAGCACGCCCTAGGAGACAAAGTATTAACATTACCATTGTAGCTTTCACTCGTTGGTACTTTGTCTGCGGGCGGATCGCCGTAAACGGCTCCACTACTAAAGTATAAAATTCCTTTAACTTTGTTGTTTTTTGCGTACTCCAATGCCCATCTAACACCGTTTATGTTTAAATCTATTGTCAACAGCTCATCTGCTTGAAAATTTTTGGGCGTTGAACTCCCAGCACATAAAAACATATAATCGGGTTTGAATTTTGATAAGTCCGGCGGTTTTGAAACATCGTGGGAAAGAAAGCTAAAGTTTGGATCCCTCAGAAGGTGAAAGTTGCGTGTTCTCTCCGTTGGAATGGACCTATTAAGACAAAGTACTTTACAGTGTTTGGAGAACTTCTTGTTGAGAGCTTTAATGGTGTCAACGATATAACTACCCAATAATCCGTTAGAACCTGTTATAAGAATTCTCGCTCCATCCAACTCATCAATCAAAGATCCCAACGACCTAATTACACGAGCAATATCCTCGTCAATCAGTTTTTGTGGATTAGAAGGAGCCTGCAAATCTTTTTTTGTGGAATTTTTGGTCTTCAAATTTTGCCTCCAAATTCAATATCTCGCCTTTCAAGGTCTCAATGCAGGCTGCCACAACGGTTTCCGCGGTGGGATAAAACATATTCTCAAGCACATAAGAAGTGGGAGCAGGTGTATCTGCCCAAGTCACCCGTTTTACAGAACTTTTAAGATTTTTAAATGTGGGACCGTCTTCAACAACTACAGCGACAATTTCAGATGAAAGGCCTGCAGATCTCCAGCCGTTGTCAACAACCACTAGGTTGCCGGTTTTCTTAACCGAATTCCTGATTGTGACAACATCGATTGGTCTTGCTGACCTTATGTCAATCACTTCAGCTTCCACCCCCATAGGCAACATTAATTCACGAGCTTTCAGCGCATCTTCAACACCCTGGGAAGCCGCAACAATTGTGATATCGTTACCTTTCTTCAATATTTTGGCTTTATCGATAGACAATGTATAAAGCCTTTTGGGAACACTAGTTTTGGTTTTAAATAGCCACCTATGTTCAATAATAAGTATAGGCGACTTTTCCAACGTTAAGGCCGTGGCAAGCATACCCTTTGCATCGTAGGCATTAGAGGGAAGTAAAACCTTAAGACCTGGAAAATGCATAAATGTACTCTGCAGACTTTGAGAATGCTGAGCTCCCTGACCCCAACCCCTGCCTACAACTGCTCTAATAACCATTGGTACATGAGCTTTTCCAGAAAACATGTATGACCACTTAGCCGCTTGGCTAACTATTTGGTCCATGGACAAAAAAAGGAAATCGTTTCGTTGGTGAACTATTATAGGACGAAGCCCCGTAAGGGCAGCTCCTATTGCCATACCCGTAAAGGCGTTCTCGCTGTTTGGAACAGTGATAACCCTGTTCTTACCAAAGGTCTTCCAGAGATCTAAAGTGGTACCAAACATCCCGGTTGGATCATTTACACCCTCACCCATTATGATAACATTGGGATCCTTTTCCATAACTTGAAATGTGGCTTCCTTGATGGCTTCGCTGTAAGACAATTCTCTGGGCATATTAGTATACATCCTCATATAATTTTGATGGGTCCGGAAGACTGCTTTGCAGAGCAAACTCAAATGAATTCTTTACAGCCCTTTCCACTTTGACCTTAATCTTTGTGGCTTCAGCCTCGTTTATGAGGTTTTCTTTTTTAAGGTATCTCAAAAATATCTTTATTGGGTCCGATTTTGTCATTACATCTTCTAATTCCTCTTTAGTACCAAAACCGATCTCATAGTCGTAGTACGGTCCCACATGTTGACGCCAACGACTGGTAACGCACTCAATAAGAAAAGGACCTTTAGTACGGGCGTGCTTTATTGCCAGCTGCGAAGTCTTATAAACCTCCAAAACATCGTTCCCGTCCACTCTGACTCCAGGGAAACCAAAAATCTCGGTCTTTTTATAGATATTGTCCAAAGGTTGTCTTATCTTCTGTTCGTCAAAAATTGAGATTCTATTGTTTTCACATACAAAAACTACTGGAAGAGAAAAAAGGGCGGCGATGTTTAAACTCTCATAAAAAACACCTTCCTCACTTGCACCGTCGCCAAAGAATACTGCTGTAACTTTTCCATCTTTTTTGATGGAAGAACTCAAAGCACTCCCAACACCTATGGGTATGGTAGAACCTAGAATTGGGGTCGTACCAAGCAATCCGTTTTCCAAAGAAATTAAATGCATGGACCCTCCCTTACCTCCTGAACAACCGTTCTCTCTTCCGTATAATTCGGACATGAATTTATTTAGAGAACCGCCTTTGGCAAGGTAAACCCCGTGGCTTCTGTGCCCCCCAACTACATAGTCGGTCTTTTTCAAGGCCGCACACACTCCTACAGAAACAGCCTCAGAACCTGTACTAAGATGGATGGGACATTTAATAACATCGCTTGGGTATATTTTAGCGATTTCCTCATCCACAATCCTTATCGTATAAAGCTTCTCTAGTAGTGATTTCACAATAGCCTTTGTAATTTTCATTTGAATTTAGAGTAGTTCTTTAAAAACCATCGGTAGGTAACCTTTAAACCCTCTTCAAGACTTATTGACGGTTTCCATCCAAGCGCATCTAATTTGGAAGTATCCACCAATTTTCTGGGGGTCCCGTCGGGCTTACTTGTATCATATTCAACAGAATTCTTATATCCCACCACTTTGGCCACTTTTTCCGCAATCTCCCTTATTTCATAGTCGTTCCCTATACCTATATTTATTAACTCAGAACTATCGTAAGTCTTCATCAAAAATGCAAGAGAGTCTGCTAAATCATCAATATACATAAATTCTCTTCTAGGCTTGCCGGTACCCCACAGGATTACGGTTTTATCGCCACGAATTTTGGCCTCATGAAATTTTCTAATCATGGCAGGAATAACATGTGAGCCCTCAAGATCAAAGTTGTCATTAGGGCCGTACAGGCTTGTGGGCATAACAGAAACAAAATTTGTTTTATATTGAGCATCGTAATACTGACACATTTTGATCCCTGCAATTTTTGCTATTGCATACGCCTCGTTCGTAGGTTCAAGGGGTCCGGCTAAAAGATATTCCTCTCTTAAAGGCTGCTCAGCCAACTTTGGATAAATGCACGTGGACCCCATAAAAAGAAGTTTACGGACTCCCGTTATATAAGCGGCTTGTATGAGATTAAGCTCAATGGACATATTCTGATAAAAGAAGTCGGCCGGAAAGTTCCTATTAGCAATGATTCCGCCCACTTTGGCGGCAGCTACAAATACATATTCCGGTTTCTCGGTTTCCATAAACCTTTGGGTTTTACGAAAATCAGTTAAATCAAGCTGGCTTCTGGTTTTAACCACCAAATTAGAGTAGCCAAGGGACTCAAGCTTTCTTTTAATTGCCGACCCCACCATCCCCTTATGTCCGGCTATGTAGATTTTAGATGACTTATCCATATTACTATCCTTTACGACCTTTCGTCCTTCAGGTGAATTATACATATCGGTGTGTTTTCTATCCAATATGCGTCTTCAATTATACCAGAATGATTTGACACAAAATCATTGACTGCCTTTACTACACTTTCATTCCAAGGACCCCAAGCTCTTACTCCCCCTCTAGGACTGTTTTTATTTGGAATATAGTCATCCAAAATAATCGCTTTGTTTGTAATTTTCGATACATTTTCTAAGTCTTTATATACATACTCGTATTCATGGTTTCCATCAACATAAGAAACATCTATTCTAGGAAGGGTTGTGTAATCAAACTGAGTGCTATCCGCCCATATTTGAACAACTTCAAGTCCCTTTTTTCTATAAACGGACCCTACCGTATCCTCATTTATAGGATTATTGGCGTCTTTACTGTCTTTTGGATTCATGGTGTAAACAACGGCTTCCGGACAAGCCGCCTTTATCGAAGCTGCCCCCCAACCATAGTAGGTTCCAATCTCCAAAACTGTTTTGGGCGAGAAAGCGGCGATGATACTGGTTTTGTGTATGTAATCGGAAATAGGGTACCTATCTTTGAGTGGAATCGTTTTGTCGGCGGAAAATTTCTTGAAATCTTTAATTTGGTTTAACACCAGCTGATCAACATCCCTAATCATTTTGGGAAGATTTCTCAAATTGGCAAGAATATTAAGAATTCTTTTTTTACCGGGCAAATATCCAAAAATCTCCTGCAGGCTTTGGAAATCCTCCTCTGTAAATAAACCCTTCTCAACCAAGTCGATAAGGTTTACATTGTACTTGGCCGCGTACTCACTAAAATTAGTGGCTGTAACTGTTCCCATCTCCCAATTCTAGCATGTTTATTAGAACCTGTTAAGCACCTCAACTACTCTAAAGACATCATTTTCCGTGTGAGCGTAAGATACTGGAAGACTGAGTATTGTATTGTGTATTTCGTTAGAAACGGGAAAGTCTTTTTTACCAAATATATCTTTTAATGCCTGCTGTTTATGCGGAGCCACCGGGTAGTGGATTTCCGTTTTTATTCCTTTTTCCAGGAGATATTCCTTTAGCCTGTCGCGCTTAGGGTGACGGATAGCAAATATATGATATGTATCGTAATAATCAGCGTTCACTTTAGGCAATGTAAAGTCGGACTTTAAATTGTTTAGATATACTTTTGCCAGTTTGCGTTTATGCGCATTGATATGATCCAGTTTCTTTAGTTTGATGCACAAAAATCCGGCTTGAATCTCATCCAAACGTGAATTGAAACCAACCAGGTCGTTGTAATACTTAACAACAGACCCGTAATTACGCAGTTTTTTAATCGTTAGAGCGTTATCCTCTCTAAAGGTAGTAACAGCACCGGCATCGCCAAGCGCCCCCAAGTTTTTTGTAGGGTAGAAGCTAAAACATCCAAAGTCCCCAAAGGTTCCTGCTTTCTTTCCGCGATACTTTGATCCGTGTGATTGGGCGCAGTCCTCAATTATTTTAAGACCCCGTTTTTTTGCAATTGATAAAATCCTATCCATATCAGAAACTTTCCCATACAAATGTACCGGCATAATAGCAACTGTTTTCTTAGTGATTGCCTCTTCAATCAATCGCGGATCTATGTTGTATGTACATATATCCGGCTCAACTAAAACAGGTTTGCAACCGCACCTAATAATTGAAAGGATAGTGGCAGTGTAAGTGTTTGCGGGAACTATAACCTCAGAACCGGAAGGAAAGTTAAAAGAAACGAGAGCCAGTGTTAAAGCATCCAACCCATTTCCAACGCCAACGCAGTGCGGTAAACCCAAATAATCCGCGAACGCTTTTTCAAACCTCTCAACGTTCTTTCCTAGTATATACCATCCAGACTTTAATGTAGCGTTATACGAACGAGTGTAGGACTTAAAAAACGGTTTGTTTACTAGCCTTAAATTTTCGTAAAACAAAGAAGTTAGAGGCATAGCTTGTCCACAATTTTCTTTGGCGTCGTTGGATACGGTTCGTCGATATAATCATTTACATCATAATGTCTGGAGGAAAGAACCAAGAGAATAGACTTAGGGGTTTTACTCTGCATGGTATGCCAATCCTTGTTGTCAAGTACAAGAATTTTTGATGGTGTATCCAGAATATATTTCCTTTTGGTAGTGGAATTGTCTACAAAAATCTCATATTTTCCTTGTAAGCATACCAGCCCTTGGATAGTCTTTTTTAGTCTATGACCTCCTCTAATTACGGCAGTGCTTGTCCCGTATATGTAAAATACACGTTTTATGTTAAACGGAATGTCTTCTAATGCTTCCAAAATGGAGGTTTTACCCCAAACTTTATTGTTTTGAGGGTTAATTCTACGGTTTTCGTATGTTCTAATATCAAGAAGTTTGGCCATTTTAGATATTCCAAACAAACCTTTTTTGCGTTTTGTAATTCCAGAAAAACGTTACTGCTACACCAATTATAAAAAAGAAATTGGCAAAGATTAAACCTCTCCCAAAAATATATGTACCCAAAAATACTATTCCGGCCTGTGCCAGTGTGGCGACTATTACAATACTCCAAAATTTAATAAAAGCTAAAACGGCCTTTGATGGAATAACATGCCTCCGCTCCTGGAATGTTATGCGGTCATTCAGAATAAAGGAAGTGACAATAGCGAGTTGATCGGATAAAATTGTAGCGACTCCGGGTGTAATTCTAAATAAGATCATTAGTAGGTTGAATAAAACCACTTGAATTACAATACTGGTAACCCCAATACTTCCAAACTTTACGATTCTAAGGGAATTTACGCCACCTTTAATCTTACGCATCTTTTTGTACAAAGTCAGATCCCCAAAAAGCTTCTCTTTAAAAAGATCAAGGGGCTTGTAATTTGAAGTTCCGTATTTTCTATCAAAATGGGATACGGGTATCTCCGCAAATTTGGCTTTTACCAACTCCAACTTTTTTAGCATTTCCGCCAGTATGGACGAGTCGTGACTTTCCAAAGTGATCTTATCCATAACAGTTTTTTTAATTAGTCTAAAATCACAGTCAGTATCACGAATGGGCAGTTCAAATATGAATGTGCTAAGTTTTGCGTATGCATTTCCCAAGAGTGCCCTTACAAACCCATCTCCCCGCTTTTTCTTATAACCGTTAACCACATCTGCGTTAGTTTCAATTTGTTTTTTGACCAGAAGAGGTAGCTCGTTGAGACTATATTGCGCATCCCCGTCTGTGTAAAAGATCCATTCATTAGTACACGCCGCAAAACCATATTTTATAACCGCGTATCGTTCCCAATTGTCGGTTTTATCTACAATAAAAAGGCTTGGATAAACCGTCTTCATGCGTTTAATCTCATCAAATGTATTATCAGTAGAGGCCCCGCCGTGTACGGCAATTACCTGAAGGTTATCTGTCAGCGTCCCGCCAACCTCGTATGCGGCATCAATCTGTTCTGCAACCGTGCCGGCATCGTTCATAAAGGGGAAAAATATTGATAGTGACGGTAGTTTGTAATTTTCTAACATTTCGCCATTTTATCACGAGATGTCGTTTATTTCTTTCGGGCCACAATAAATATTGATGTACCTATCGGCAGGTTAATTAGTCGAAGAAGATAATTTTCGGCCAACATAATTCCGGTAAAAACGCCATTTAACAGAACATTTACCTTGTCGATATGGTCCGGTACGTCTTTTGAATATCTGTAGTACATTTTGTTAAACAACTTATAAACTACTGCAAGTGGAAAGAGGAAAAACACTCTGTAGGTACTTTTTACGATTTCAAAACCCTGTACCTTAAGGTCGGTTTCTATATCTTTTACTAAAAACCTTCTTTTAACTTTCCAGGCAACATCGTGATTTGAAAATAAAAATGGTAGTGCCGCGACGTTGATTATCAAATAGCCGTGTGATTTCAAACACCTTTTAAATTCTATCAATGCAGCCTGATATTCTTTTTGAGTAAGACATGCAAATACATCCATACAATATATACAATCAAAGAGAGAATCCTGGTACGGCAGTTTAGATATGGAGGCTCTCAAAACATCTTCAAGACCCTTTTTCCTGCAGTAGGAAACGGCTTTATCCGACACATCGAAACCGTACACGTTGTACTTTTTTGATCTAAGAACGTGCATATTCTCTCCGGTCCCGCAACCCGCGTCCAAAACATTTTTTACTTTCAGTGTGCCCAGCCAAAAAAATAGTAAACTTCTTAATCCTCTATACCACCAGTGGTCGCGCTCGTTATTAAACATATTTTCGTAGATTCGGTTATTGGGTGTAAACGGTTCGGGTGCCTCCGGATGCATACTTTATTTTATTTTTTTGGCTACAACTAAAGAAACAGCCAATGAAATTAATGAAATTAGCCCCCCGTAATACAGTGTTTTGGGCACATATCTGAATTCAACATCGTGCTGTCCGTCTGTTAAGAAAACTCCTCTGGATGTTACATTCGTCTTAAGTATTTGTGCCGACTTACCGTCTATATATGCTTCCCATCCCGGATAGTAGGTGTTGCTTAATACAAGTAAGGATTTGCCTTTGCTTTGCGCGCTAATCCTGATGTTGCTATTTTTGTAACTATAGACATTCGCATAAGAATAGTCATTTTGTGTGTCAAGTTGTGGAATACTGTTGCTGGTTACCACAACCGCCGACTTTTGCAAATCCAGATTATCCATTATTTTTAATGCTTCCTCGCTGGTCTTTGTTTGTACCACATTCCCCACAACATAAGCCATAGGGTGTCTATTAGTATTTTCGTAAACATAGATTGGTGTGCCGGCTGGAACAGCGGTACCGTTTCTTGAAACAAAGCGTCCGGAATCTTCTCGTGGTATCGGTAGGGCTTCTGTGAGCTTCAATCCGTCCGGCAGGTTCTTAGGAAACGGTTTACTGGTAAAAATGTATTGGACAGCTAAAATATCTAATAAAGGTGAGTCGGGTTTCACCCCCCAATCGCTTTCCTGATAGTGATTATATAGCAGGTTGTAATCTCTCAATGTTAGACCGTTAAAACCTTCGGTTTGATATATTCCCACGACCGCAGAATTAAATCTATTAGTCGCCTCAAGAAAATATGCGCGCGTTAAGTTTTTTCTCATCTCGGGCGAATACTTTCTTACAATGCTGCTCTCGCTATTAAATATCCTTGGGTCTATGTCAGAATTTATAAATGCCGACCGCGTTATCAAGGTAAACAAATCAATTAAAACTAGAGTTACCAACGAGATTTTTAACATTTTTGGATTGATTGATCTTCCAAAACGAACAAGAAGAAAAAAGGGGATAAAAAACAAGAAAAACAAGAAAATACTGTCGGTAAGATAAACAAGATCAGAAGAGCCTTTCCCCATAGATTTAAGACCAATGTTTGCTACGATCGTCATAAAAAGAATTAAAATAAACAGAAAAGAAAAATTTCTTACCCATGTGTCCATGTTACGAGGATATTCATATCGAGATAGATATATATAACCGTAACCGCATAAGACAGAAAGACTAAACGCTGTATAAACATGAACAAAGGTCAAAAATCTAAAGTACCCGTAAAACGGAATAAACAGATAGGCAGCCTGGTGCATAAAGGTAAGATTTCCTAATGATAAAAGTGCAAAAACAAATGCGGAGATAAAAAAGGAGGCAACGACCCGTTGCCTTATAAGTTTAACGCTTAAAGCTACTAAAATTAATCCTGCAGCGCTTATGTAGCCTATAACAGCCGGACCACTTTGGCTACCGTAATAGTACGGCAATAAATAATTTAATATCCCTCTTAATTCCATTGACATACTAGCAGAACCTCTAATATCTAGGTGCTGCCTTATTGCTAATTGTTGTAATTCAAAGGCCGGCAGAAGTGAAACGGCAGAAACAAGAATCCCACATACATTGGCTAGCAACAAACTGACAATTATTCTGACAATGGACCTCAGGTCTTTTGCAAAAAAGAAAAAAAGTAAAAAAGCAATAAATATATTATTATGTAAAAAGAACGCGGTATACCCCCCAAGTAAAAGAGACGATGAAACTAATCCAGAAAAAATTGCGTATTTATAAGATTTATTTTCTATGGATTTGTACAGAAGAAGGAGTTGTAAAGGAAACAAAGCAGGACCGCTGATAGGATTGGCGAATATACCAACATAAATCATGCTGCCCCCCAAACTGTATATAATGCCCGAGAGAAAAGCGGGAAAAGGCTCAAGGCCCAGACACTTTCTCAGAAATAGATAGGTAAATATTCCGGCTAAAGAAAGATGAAACAGGGAATAATAGGTTGCGCAAAATACCTGAAGATTTAGTGGTAATAATGTGGATATTAGGTAGAAAATAAATCTAACTGGGTAAAACAAGCTCACCCTATCCAATGCTCCGATCAATGGAAAACCGGTAAAATTGTACGGATCCCAAAGAGCATCCGAGGCATGTATAACAGACAAGATTGCTTTCACAACCTCAACCCCCTGTAGATAGTCAGGATAATAATAACCCAGAAAATCAACATGAAAATAAACGGTGTTTAATCCCGAAGTATCCATGTTTCTCCAAAACCCCACTATTGGTAATAGGAAAAAAAGACCTATTATCAGAAGCTCTTTATTATTCCTTAAACTCTTTGGTAAGCCACTAACTACCAATCTAAAAAATCTTTTAAACATTGGATAATTGTATCATCTTATGTTGTATACGGACATAAAAATGACTCACAATGAGCAAATCCACTATTTAACTTCCTTTCTGTAAATTTCCTCAATTAATGAAATGGTAGGAATAGTGTCAATACACTCAATACCTAGTCCCCTTGCTATTTCCCTGTAAAGTGTTGGGTGATTTGGACAAGAGCCAGAATAAGCTCCGTAGGAGTTTGGTTCTTCGGAAGCTACGGTTTTAGCGACTGTTTGATCCCACGCCCTGCTTAGCTCTAAGTTGGAAAACAGAGCCTCTTCAATTTTATCCAAAGCTTTACCCCCGATTTTAATGTATCCTTTGGAAGTCAATATTGCCAGAGAGCACTCGAGATTTCTTGGTTCGGCCGCAACAGTGACTTCCAAAGAACCGGATGCTCCGTTTGGGAAGCGAAGTATTGAAAATATAGTGTCTTCAAATTTTATGTATTTATGTTTATTACAAAAAGTGGCTGATGTGATAACGCTGGGTTTTCCAAACAGAAGTTGCATAATGTCAATATAGTGTATACCGACTTCATACAATGTCCTTCCCCCAATATTTTTGTTGGCTCTCCACGACTCGAAATACTGTGGGGGCCTTTGCCATCTCTGAATTAAAGAAACTGAAATGACTTCGCCAATGTCGTTACCTTTAATAAACTCCCTAAGCCTAATAATGATAGGATTGTAACGAACCTGAAGAACTACATAAGCGTTCCTTTTAAGTTTTTTTGCTATATCCGAAATTTCTTTTATCTTTTTTGCCTCAAAGGCTACTGGTTTTTCGATGAGCACATCGCAACCGTAATTTAACGCATCTATAGCCTGCGAATAGTGAAAAGAATTAGGGGTAGCTACAACGATAAAATTCATCTTGCCCCTCATCTTTTCTAACATATCTTTATGAGATAGGAATCCCGGTATTTGCAATCCGACAGTATTTATCTCCAGACATTTTTTTTCGATGTCGCAAATTGCAACAAGCTCAAAGTATTTGTTATTTTGCTCAATTGCTTCAATGTGCCTCTTAAATATTCCTCCGCATCCAATAATGCCCACTTTATTTTTTCTTGTTGTCATCTTTAACCGCCTTTCGGATTACGGAAATAATTCTGTCTAAATTTTTACGTGTAACCCCCGGATGTACGGGCAGTGATAATACTTCTGAAGTAAGTTTATTGGCGTTTGGAAAATTGGCAGTATATCCCATTTTTTTATACAAAGCCTGATTGGGGATAATTACAGGGTAGTAAATCCCGTACCCAATACCTTGCGCGGATAGCTTTTCTGTTAAATCTTCCCTGGATACAGGAGATCCTTTTGTAATTCTAAGTGTGTACTGATTATATACGTGTCTGCGGCCTTTCAAAGTTGTTGGAGTTATGATCCCTTCAATTTTCGAGAGATGTTTTGTAAGATACTGCGCGTTGCGAATTCTTTTTTTAATATTGCTTTCCAAATTATTTAGTTGGGATACCCCCAGACTTGCGGAGATGTCAGTCATTCTAAAGTTGTAGCCAAGCGTATTATGATAGTATCTTACCTGCTGTCCGTGATTTCTGTATAACAACATTTTTTCGTACAGTTTTTTGCTGTTTGTAGTCACCATACCTCCTTCCCCAGTAGTCATGTTTTTTGTAGGATAAAAGGAGAAGCACCCAATATGGCCGATCCCACCAACAAGTTGCGTTTTATACATTGCCCCATGAGATTGGCACGCATCTTCTACAACAATCAGCCTCTTGTTTTTTGCTAGTTTTAGAATGGGGGCCATGTCTGCAGATTGTCCGAATAAATGTACAACAAGGATGGCCTTAGTGTTTTTTGTAATTTTTTTCTCAACCTCCCCAACATTCAAGTTAAAATCATCTAGATTGACATCGGCAAAGATTGGTCTAGCGTTGGCGAATAAGATGGCGTTGGAGCTTGCGATGAAAGAGAATGGCGTTGTGATCACTTCGTCCTCTCCTCTTAGGTTTAACGAAGTTAGTGCCGCTTGAAGTGCTGAAGTTCCATTGCTTACTGCCACAGCGTGTTCCGTTTTAATATAAGTAGCAAATTTGTTCTCAAATTCTTTCACTCTCTCCCCTTGGGCCAAATTACCCGATTTTAGCGTTTTTATAACCGCGTCTATATCAGCTCTTGTGATTGTTGGTTTGCTTATTGGTATCATATAAACCGCTTCTCTTAAATATTGTCACATACACAATAACAGCCCATGCAAAAAAAGATGTGAGGATACCTGTGAATAACTTGCTCGGCTGATAATAAAAACGAATAGTATGCAGTCCTGCTGGTACGAGTACGCCGCGGAAAGTGACGTTTGCTTTAACTAGGTCTGCTTTTTTGTTATCTATAGTGACTTTCCACCCAGGGTAATATACATCGTTGAGCATAAGCACGGCTTCCGAGTCTGTATCTGTTTGTGCTATTACTTCGCTATTTGTATACTTTTTCAATACCGCTTTGTTTTGCTCCCCCGATCCTTGGTTTATAACTAAATATTTACTTTCTGAAGACGTAATGACTATTGTTTTTGCACTGTCAACCTTTTCTAGAAGGTTTGCTGCTGACAAGTCGTCCGGTACGAGAACCGTGTTTGTATATAGTGTAAGTTTTGGGAAATACCCTTCATTTTGATATACATTAATTACCGTTCCTTCGGGAATCATGGATCCGGATGCACCCATAAACTGAGTTTTATGTGACTTTTCCACTGTAAAAGTTTTTACTTTTTTTAGTCCGGAATAAGCATTTGGATCCAATTCTTTACTGGTAGTTACGTATTTGACTCCGGCTATGTCCAAAGCCTTTGAGTCAGGCTTATATCCTCCAATTGAGGAATCAAGATAATTTTGAAAAAACAAAGTAAAGGTTTGAGGATAGAGTCCATAGTAGCCCCCAATCTGATATAACTTAGCTTCCGCGGAGTTGTAGCGTACCGAAAGGTCACGGAGATCTGTTCTGGAATAATCGGATGTGTTGTCCCTGAACCAATGAATTAGATCGTTATTTCCCGTGAATATTCTTGGATCTATCTCTCCGTTAGACATTCCTGATTTTGAAACAAGTGTAAACAAAT
The DNA here is from genome assembly GCA_041658075.1 of Patescibacteria group bacterium. GTDB lineage: Bacteria > Patescibacteriota > WWE3 > UBA101185 > UBA10185 > JBBAAW01. Next base: position 10,458 of record JBBAAW010000001.1, on the reverse strand, counting down.
CAATAACTAATATTGAAACTAGGAGTACCCTAGCAACCGTTGACTTTGAACTACGGTGCAACAGGAAAAGAGTAAAGAGTGAAAAAAAATAAAATAAATTGGTGAAAAAAATTGCATCTATCGCGGTATCGATTTTGTTGTTTGACATATATACAACTTTTGCTATATACGAAAGTAACAACAAGGATATGAGCATGATTCCGCCGGAGAAAAGAAAGGTCTTAACGTAATTGTGAATTCCATCTTTACTGATAATTTTTTTTAGGCCAAAACCCGCCAAACACGCAAAACAAAATCCCACCAAATAGTTTAATATCCCAGGTAGCCGGAAAAAGCTGTACTTTGGGACCACTAAGTAAGCAAATGAGTGTAAAAAAGTCGCTCTCCCAAACGACAGTGTTAAAAATATCAGAAGAATGATAATAAAGTTCCGAATCGTATCGTTCTTGTATTCTGTAAGCGCAATTAGCGCCAATATCAACGCGCCTATGCCCACATATCCATAAACTATTCCAGCTACTCCTTCAGAGGCTTCAAAAAATCCGGGAAAAATATAGTGGACTGCTGTAACAGGAAGAAGTTGATTATTTGAACTGCCGACGATATTGTATTTCTGTCTTTCTGATAAAGATGCGTTTTCTAGGTTTGGAATCAAAGCAGGTGCTGCGATAAGAATAGCAACAGCTATGGTTATGCAAAGCGAGACCGTAGATCTTATTAGTAATGATTTCTCTTTACAGAAATTGAGCAATATATATAAACCCGCAAAGAGGCTGTTGTAAATAAATACTGGTGTGTATCCAGACAGGAGGACCGGGGACATAAAAACACCTGCCCAAAGCGAGAGGTAAATTTTCTTCTCTGTAATCGCCCTATGAAGAAAGTAAAGAATTAAAGGAAGGTATGCTACGCTCAACATGTGGTTGGGTAGCGCAATCAACCTGATAAAGGTCCCGTTAAATCCAAAAATAAGGCTGGCAAAAAAAGCTTGGAAATTTGAAAAATTCAGAATCTTTCTGGAGAAAATAAAAAAAGAGAAGCATGCTATTGTGATATGAAGCACGGAAAAATAAGTTATCAAAAACAATCTATTAGCGGGGTTAACAAAACTTCCAATAAAGTAAAAGATGAACTTGAGCGGATAAAATAATCCCACCCTGTCTACACCCCCAATATGAGGAATACCCATCATATTGTATGGGTCCCATAGCATATCTTTGAACTTACCAAAAAGGCTTACCCCAAGTGAAAAATCCGGATAATAAAATCCAATAAAATCTGCGTTGAAAAAAGAGAGGTTGAGCCCGGTAAAATCAAAATTTTTCCAGAAAGCCAATATTGGAAGAGTGATAAATAACATGGAAATGATAATAATATCACGATGCCTCTTCAAAAAATCTGTCGCTCGCTTTGTATTCATAGTAGATTTCGCAATTATACAACTAATAAACGCTAAGTTGTATTTACGAGGAAAGGTGCGTATCATACCGATTACTGCTTATTGTTTTTAGGATGTACATATGGATGGGAAAATTAGTTTATCAGTAATTATTCCGGTCTGTAACGATGCCAAAGCTTTAAAGCAAAACATCCCTGCATTTATTAAGTTTATGGATTCGATTGAAGATCTTACGAACTACGAGCTGCTTATTATTGATAATGGCAGTATCGATGATACAAAAGATTTTTCGGTTTCGTTGAGTAAATCGATCCTCAATATCCGCTATCTACAAATTAGCGAAAGGAGTTTTGGTAAAGCTATAAAATTAGGGCTATCAGAAGCACACTGCGATTACGTTGGTTTTATGTCAGCAGACATTGGTTTTGGATACGAACATATAGAACAAGCTATATTAGAGATAAAGCGGGGTAACGACATAGTGTTGGGTTCCAAGCTTCATTCTAAATCAACATACAAAGCTCCCATATCCCGCAAAATTTTCTCCCGCTTTTGCAACTTTTTATTTAGACTTCTTTTTTCGTCAAATGTGCGCGACACTCAGGGAACATTTTTTGTGCGTAGGGATTGTGTTCTAACATATATAAACAGCTTGACCTCCACAGGACCCTGGATTCAGGCTCAGTTAGTTTTGGGGGCGCAAAAACGCAAGTTAAAAATCAGCGAGATTCCAGTTACTTATGTGTCCGGGGAGAGAAAATCCACATTCAAAATTGTTGACGCTCTAAAATTTATTTCTGAAATGATAAATGAGTATAGTAATTAAAGAGATTGACATTAAAAACCCAGCAGAATGGGACTCGTTTGTTGACGAGTCGTACAATGGGACCATTTTCCATAAACTCGGCTTCTTGCAATATCATCCTGAAGAAAGATTCACGTTTACAAATCTTGCTTTTTATGAAAAAGAAGAACTAATCGCGGTTATTCCCGGTGGGCTCGTTAATGGTGTTTATAAATCGCCTATAGGAGCTTCCTATGGAGGATTTGTGACCAAGACATACGAATATTCTGTTGTTGAACAAATTATTGATACGTTTCTGAATCATATAAAATGCAGCAATGTAAAGCAGATTCAAATTACCGCACCTCCCTATGTTTATTCTTTAGAAGAGGGGGAAGTGATCGACTTTGTGTTGAAGTATCGAGGATTTGACGAAAGGCACCATTTAATTTCCAATATAAAGCTTTTGTGGAATATTAAAGGTGAGTTATTGGATACTTTCTCCTCAATGCACAAAAGGGCTGTTGCTAAATCATACAAGCTTGGTGTCTCTGTTGAAATAAACGATGATTACGAATCATTCTACAACATTCTGTTGGAAAACAAGAAGAAATTTAATGTTCTCCCAACGCATACGCTTGATGAGATAAAAAAAATTAAAAGATTATTTCCAGAGAGTCTAAAACTTTTTATGGCTTATGATAAGAACAAGGTGCCAGTGGCAGGAATCTTGGTTTTCGTCTGTAACAAAACTACACTTCTTACCTTTTATATTGCTCATTATTATAGTAGGCAGGAGCTACGTGCGGTAAATCGCTTATTCTATGAAATATCTCTTTGGGGTATAGAAAATGGATATCACTATTTAGACTTGGGTATATCAATGGATACATCATCGACAAACGTTATGGAACCAAGCAGAAGCTTGATCTTTTTCAAGGAAGGCATTGGATCGAGGGGCTTTAAGCGAACCACATATCAATATGATTTTGGAAAAGATCTATGAAAGTACATTTGATTGGATGGAATGAAAACGCGCTAAATGCTCTAAAAGGGCTTTTATTCAGTAAACATAAGGTTGTAGGTGTTACGGTACCCTCTGGGTATTCGGTACAATCTATACAAACCCTTTGTTCTCGTGAGGGTGTTAATTTCTCGATGGCAAAAAATGAAACAGAACTGATGGAAGCTATCCTTGCAACCAACCCTGATGTTGTTGTGTCAGCTTCATGGCCAAAGATCATACACAGAAAGTTGCTCGAACTGCCTGGGTTAATCTTTCTAAATATACACGCCGCACTGTTACCAAAGAATCGTGGAGTGCATCCAATAAATTGGGCAATAATTCGAGGGGAGGAATGTACGGGTGTATCCGTTCACATCATAGAAAAAGGTGTAGACGATGGTCCAATTATAGTACAGAAAAAAGTAAAAATTTCGGAATACGACAATGCCAGAACCATTAGGAAAAAGCTTACTGATTTATCTGGCAGTATAGTAGTGTTAGCTCTCGATAGACTGACGAAGAAAAACTTTGTGCCAACTCCGCAGGATTTGCGGGAGGCAACCTACGCCCCAAGGAGAGCCCCGGAAGATGGAAAGATTAACTGGTCTTTAAAAACTACGGACATAAGAAATCTCATTAGAGGTGCTGTATATCCTTATCCGGGTGGATTTTCTCAACTTAGAGGTGGAAAGGTTGTTAAGATTTCTAATACATTTGTTCCAAGGAAAAGAGGTGTTGTGTTATTTAAGTATAAAAAATGGTTTGGTGTATCGACTCTGGATGGGGTGGTTCTTATTGAATCTAACGATCTATCAGTTGGAGATGTGCTGGTTTAGGTCAAATTTTAGCACAGGGTCTATTCTGACCATTCTTACTGCATTCACAATTCTAGAGGGGGCTTATTAGCTAATGAGCGTATTGAAAGCGCTCGTTTGATCACGGCGGCAAAAGCGAAAACAAAAAACCAAACTGCAAATTTCTCAGTTAGAACCGAGCTGAAGCGAAGAATCAACCTAAGCAAAACAAGCAGGAAAAAAACCATGGAGACGTTAAACAATGGCATATGACCGATACCTTCTCTATGGATAAACAATAAAAGCAAGAGAATTAAAAAGGTATACAAGTACTGGGACGGACTTTCTAATAGAAAGATGTCAAAAAAGATCCCGAGCGATATTACCAGCGGTAAAATCCATCTTTTCTTAAGCAAGTTATTTACCATATTTTTGCCTTACATACTTATAAACTATTCTAATAAATTTGATAAGAATGTATCCAGCAGAGAAAACGACTATTATTAGGACCAGCAAAGACACCAAATAAAAGTATCTTTGAGGCCAGTATTCAATCACCAACGTACTGTTACTAAACTTTTTGGGTACTACCCAAGCGTTTGCGTACCCGTTGGCAAGATAATGCTGGTCTATAAAACTCTTTCCACCAGTAAGTGGTAAGTATTCGTAAATGAGTTTGAGTAGAATATTATTGGAGGATGCATAGTTCGCACTGTCTTCTCTGTAAAGCCTCCATCCAAAATTAAAGTTCTGGTTGAATATTAAGTCGTATGAATTGTCCGAATCCGCTACAATCACCTTATACTTTGTGGGGGACAGCCTCGCAAACTTTATAGAGGGGGGTTTCATATTGTATGCCTCGCCGTACTTCAAAAAAGATATGGGGTTTCTTACCTCTTTAACGGCAAGATTATCAATTAAAATCTCAGGAAATTTATCCTCCCCGACACCGTAGCCATATATGTATATATAAGCCCCGGTAGAATGAAAGTTGGAAGTTATTCTGTCACTAAAATGGTTTTTGCATTCACCAAGAAGATACCTATATTTGTCGCAAACAGATTCTATTTCTCTCCTATAGGTCAGTTTCTTTTCAGTGGGAATATATTCGGGATTATTTTGATGTAAGCTACTTTTTTCTAGATCGAGAACATCCTCAACAGTAGCTACCCCCAACTTGCCGTTTTCCGTGTAATAATCAAAAGATATTTCGTAGTTCCGTTCGGGAAGCCATCCGTGAAGTTCCTTATGAAAAACCGAACTGTCTGATATATAGAATCGGTCTTCTGATATGTTGTCTTTTTCAGTAGCTTTTACACCTATTACCGATCGCGGAATTGATGCTTGAGGTTCCATTTTCAAGCTACTAACATTATCTGAATAGGCATCAATTAACCATTTACCCGAACTCACAATATTCGGCATATCTGGAAGTACAAGCCCAATTTTATACTTCTTTCCAGCATCTAACTTCAGAGACTCAATTTTAAACCACGCATCCGTGTAATCTATAGCATTCAATTTCTTTTTCTCAATATAATCGTAAAGTTCTACGGATATTTCATCGGCACTCACACCATTGAAACCTGAACGACTTAGCAACAAGTCGTATGTGCCGCTCTTAGGTGCGGTTACATTAAAACAGTAGTCCGTACAAGTTGGATTTGCAGCATCCTCCACCCATAAAATGAATTTGTTGTACTCGTCAGAAATTTTTGCTAATGAATCTTCCGACATTCCCGACATTTGTAACGCTTGGTTTGACCTCTTAACATACATAATGGTTTTTCCCACCAGGCTCCAAAAAGTAACATCCCTTTTTGAACTATCTATCCCCTCGATACTTTGAAAAACGTTTGCAATTGCTGTTATATAATCTTCAGAAACCCCCTCCCTAATATCGTGGGCTAAATCAAATGCACTAATTTCAGCGGCTCTTTTCCCAGCCAACCATAGTTTCACATCAACCTTCTGTCTAGGGTCAATAGTTAGGGCGATCACAAATTGCTCTTTTAACCTCACAAGTTTGTATGTCCAACTTGAAGGGTCGGTACTGGCTACAACTGGCCATGCCCACCCGTTGCTCCAAGTGTTAAAATCCCTCTTAACAGATTTTATCCTGTCTGGAACGATAATCTCGTTGTTATCCAACCCATCCCCATTAATCCTATTTAGCGCTAACACAGATGTGTTATCTTTGGAAAAATAAGGGAGACTGGAGGCCGGAGTTGTCATGCCAACATCGCCCGTATAATTCCAAATACTTCCTGCGGCAAATATTCTAGGCAAATAATACTGGGGGGTTACTTTATATAAATCTAGTCGCCCAAATGAAATGTTGGGTTTGCTATTTATAACACCATCCTTTACCAAACTCTGTACAGTATACAGAGAACCAAGCCCACCATTTATTACATCTTTTTGATTTAAGACATAATCCACATTTAGTAAGGCAAGTAATTTAGGATTATAAAACCTAAAAAGCCTGCTATGGGTTGGAAATCCAGAATCACGTACACCGATGCTGTTACTAAAAAGTAACGTTGGTGGCAGATAACCTACAAAGTCACCTCCACGACCCACATACCAATCATAATACTCCTGATCTTCGTACATTAGTGGTAGGGGTAAGACATTGGCCTCTTTGTTATTTCTGGACCATGCTCTTGCCTCTTCCCAATAATTAGGAATTTTCACATCCAGATTACTGCGGTAATTTGCATCTAAACTACTAAAGGGACCGCCCACAAAAAATGGAACTGCATTAATTAGGAGAAATATTGGTAATACACGTTCGCTAAACACTTTTCCATACCGTAACCTTAATAGAGACGCAATAGAGAAGGAAAAAGCTAACGTGGCACAAAAAATTAGAACGGGTGAAAACTTCGCCCACGATTCCCTAAACATAAAAAAACCGGGTATATATTTAAATAAAACTGGGTATATAAAACTCAAAGGCTCCGAAGAACCTTTGGCCATAAAGATAAAGATGAGAACAAGGAAAAGCCAGTAAATATATCTTTTTAATTCTAAAGACTCCTTGATTGTGTAATATCCGATGAATAAAATAAAGGTGAGAAGCATAGAAGATAATATTGAGAATCTATTTGACAATAAGGAGGTCCATGGGTTGTAGACTTCTTGAGATTCCCACCAGGCGCCCTTAAAATTCTGTATTAGTGCGCTTATTTGGGTGTGTAAGAACGAACTGGCAAAAGCGTTATTTTCTCTTATCGCTTCGTATAATCCGGGAGCAAGTACAGAATAATAGTACACGAGAAAGATGTAGGCAATAATAGGAATAATTGGAAGAAAAAAGCGAAGTGCTCTTAGCAAAGTATCCAGTTTACCTAAACCCTTTTGACCTATTAGATAATAAAAGAAACATATGGGGTACACTAACAGCGTGAGTACGCCATTAGCGGGATTGGCAAATAAACCCATACAGACAAGAAAAAGGAGGAAGTTATAAAAAATATACCTAGTCTTCCTTGTAACGAGATATTCATAAAAAATATAAAACAGTGGCGGGATAATAACTGTCTGTATCATCTTCGAGGTATAAAAGAAAGTTGAAAGATTATAAAAAGTAAATCCGTAAAAAATAGACGCATATAATGCTGCCAAAGAATTTTTTGTAATATGTCTAACGAGGAGATACGAAGATATTAAAGTAAGTTGAAAATACAAAATGATCACGATGTATTGGGCCGCAAGAGGAGAAAGCCCGACAATATCAAAAAGCCTATACATTAATCCAATTGGAAAAATAGCTAGATGGTTGGAATACGACGTTGGGGCACCATTGCTTGAATGTTCGCTCCAAGCGTACGGGTATTTGCTAAATAAATTAGTGTAATCCAGGTACCCCACTTCCTCCGACCTAAGAAGGTAGCCTGATTTAAACCAAGTGAAAGGTAAAAAACCCAGCAGCAGAATAATCAAGATATATTTGTGACGAATGTAGCTAAATATTTTTATTATCATTGTTAAATCCCACTTTTGGAACATACCACAAATTACTCGTTATTTCTAGCAGCTGAAGGTACACGGTAACAAGACTAAGAAATTCTGTTAGTATACCTATATGATAATTAGTAATTTTCTTGTAGGATTTATAGAAGATAACATGGGCTTTTTTGTCATTTCAACCCTTGTATCAAGGCTTCCGGGATGCACAGACTATATTGGCTTTCCTACAGGGTATTGTTTTGGATCCCTTATAAACAACCAGCCTGTTATTTCCATTCTGTCTTACGTGCTAGCAAGGCTTAGCAACCCAGTAGCTGCTTATAACCTAATAGTTTTAGGTGGAATGGCGTTAAATTACTTTTTTTCCTTTAGATTCTTTAAAAAAATTTTCGGACGGTTTATTGCGCTCTTGCTTGCCACAGTATTTATAGCAAACCCATATCTAGCCTATCAAAGTCGTTCTCATTTTGACCTAATGCAGTTTTGGCCTGTTATTTGGTTCTTGGACACGCTGTTTTTTTCAAAAAGTGCGCATAAAAACATCTACTTGGGTTTGTTATTGACGCTACTTATGGGGCTAAGCAATTATTTATGTTACTTTACTGTTCTCTTTGCTGCGATTTATTTGGTATTTAAACTATTGTTGTCCAAATCAAAAATTTCGGATGTAAAAAGCTATTGGCGTGGAGTTGTTAAGACCTTGGCGGTATTTATTTTACTCTCGTCCACATTTATTGCTCCGTACGTGAAATCTAATTTTTTTAGCACTAGAATACGTATAGAAGAAAATATCAACGGTGTGGCAGTAAACAGACCGTTTGAGGATTTTATAGTTTTCTCCTCGCGACCTTGGTACTATCTTTTGCCCTCCGTGGATAATCCTTTCTTTGGTGAACTTTCACAGAAGTTTCTAAATCAGCTTTCTAGCGGGAGAAATTATCTTACGCAAAATTACTTTAAGGCCGAGCACTCAGCCTCTTACTTAGGCTGGATGAATCTAATACTAGCTCTGGTTGGTGTTGTTTGGCTGTTCCGCGCTAAACGGGAGATTTCACAGATAAATTATCCCGCGCTTTTAATAACTATCATCGGACTAATAATACTTACTATGCCCCCATCGATAACTCTAAAGGGGGTCACGATTTATACACCCAGCAATATTCTATTTAAAATTTTCCCCATGTTCAGAGTTTTGGCTCGAGCGGGGGTCTTAATTTTATTTTTGACCTTAATCTTTACCGGATACGGGTACCGTTTACTGATAAATCTATCAATTAATAGAAAAATGAAACGCAAAGCGGCTCAATTAGTACTATCAGTCATGGCGCTTTTCAGCATCTCTGAATTTTTTATCCCGTTAAAAATCACACATGTTGGAACACCGCCAAAGGTTTACACATACCTCGGGGCAACCGAGCAGTTAAAAGCCCCCATAGTTGTGTACCCATACAACAAAACCAACGAAGTACTCTTTTGGACAAACATTTACAAACAGCCTCTTATAAACCCCCACTTCTATGAAAACAAAGAAACTGGGTTTATATCAACAGACTTTACAAACCTTCTTAAATCTTCCGACGGACTAGAAAAAGCCCATAACATGGGTGCAAAGTACTTAGTTTATTTTTATGGGGATGATGCTACTCAAAGCATGAATTTTTTTAACCAGAGTCAATACCTAATTAAAATAGATAATTTTAAAGAAGAAAATCAAGGAGAACGCCAAATAACAATATCGCCAATTGAACCTTTAACTTTTACTTTTATTCGGATAGTGGAGGCCGGAACTGCTGAATCAAACTCCGCAGTTTTATATAAATTTAGGTAAAGTGGGTAGATTTTGGTTGCGGGACCCGGATTTGCACCGGGGTCTTCAGATTATGAGCCTGACGAGGTACTACTCCTCCATCCCGCGAAAATACCAAATTAACTTTGGAATAATACCAAGAAATCCCTAATTCTGTCAAACAAACTATTAATTCTTACTGTAACAGAGGCAAAAAAACCGTGTTTCACACCGCCCTTGCCCGTCTCATCGTCTAGCCCGTCACCCCGCGCGTTTTTCACTCCTAGCAAATCGTCGCCAAGAATTTTAGGCTTTAAGTAAACTTCCTCGCCCGGTTTTACCATATTTAGCTTGTTTCTGGCCTCTTTTTCTACAAATTCGGGTGACTGGCGATACTCCGCCTCCTTTTCAAGTCGCTCTTTTTCTTGTTGTAGCAACGTTAACTCCTTTTTCACCTCAATAAGTCGCTTACCTCTTTGTGCCACTTTTAAAGTCCCGGTAATAAAACTTGCGGAAATAAGCAGTAAAATCGCGGAAATTGCCAGACTTTTGTTAAACTTTGCGTCCATGTCAAAAGCATACCACTGCGCAATGTTTCCGTAAATATCCGACAGTCCATATAGAATATGGACATGATAAATCAAACTCAAATAGTAGTAGCTTGGGAACTTCATGAAAAAGGTGTTTCTAACACTAAAATTGCTTCCGATCTTG